>JAKITY010000001.1 GCA_021647835.1 Flavobacteriaceae bacterium
ACTACACCTCTGCCCCTTCCAAGTCTTCTTTGCTGTTCTACCAGTTTTTTGCGTACACTGGAATTTTCACTAACAGGGCTTACCATATTTGACACTTCCATCTGCCTACTCTGTTGTTCAACATTTCTACCATTGAGAAATGTTTCATTTTTGCCGGTTTCAATATTATACTCAAAAGAAATATCTACTTGCTTGAGTGCAGACGCTACATCCAAAGCATTTTTTAAATCAATATTATGTTTGATGAAAAATAATGTTACAGCCCGGTACATGGCTCCAGTGTCGATATAAATAAATTCCAATTTTTTGAATATCTCTATAATTATAAACACCTTCTAAACTGCTATCTGGTTTTTGCTTTAATTTCGCTTCTAATTCAGCAAGATTAAATGTTGTTTTGGGATGATTTTTAAAAACATTAGAGTTTTTAAATTCTAATATTTTTGTTTCATTTTCAACATCTTCTTTTGTTAAAAATTTCTTTTTAAAATAAATATTAGCATGAATATCATTTACAGTCATTAGTTGTTTTTGCAGTAATTGAAAACAGTCAATAAGCGATATTGGTTGTTTCATTTTTAAAACTAATTCATTGTATGTAGAATTGAATTCTACTAATTTTTCATTCTTAATTTGTTTTTTATAAGAAGGCATCTTTCTTATTTTTTCGACTACAAAATCTAAATCTTTTTTACAATCACAAGTTTCTGATTGCGCATTAGAATTTAAAATTGATACTAAAAAAATAATTAAAAGTGTTACTGAATTTTTCATAATTAAGTGGTTTTATTTGATTAAACTTTCTGATGCAAATCTAAATCAGAATACACAACTAACTCAATTACATAAACACTTTGGGATGAAATACCTTTATTTTGTGGTAGAATCAATTTCAGTTTTCACATCATTTTGATATGTTTTTGAAACAGGCACTTCTATGTCGTACGAAAGAAGTAATGAAAGTTTTCCTTTTTCAGTTTTCCAACGTTGAAAATGAAAAGGATTAATGACAAAACTACGATGTGTGCGTAACAATTCTGGAAACTCATCAGCAATGACAGATAGTTTATTTCGGATTAAACTTTTCTTCAAAGTAGTTCCAGAAATGTAAAACACTTCAATATAATTATCCGAGGATTGGATGCAAATCAGTTCGTCTAACAATAATTTCAAACAGTCATAATTACCTTCTCCTTTAATTTCAATTTTATGCGCTTCAAGTTTTTTCTGCTTATACTTTCCAAACCCAAAACGACCAATAATAACAATTGGAAGAATCGTAATTATTGCAGGAAATATGATTGATTTTAAATGATATATAAAAGTATAAGGGTTTCTCTCGTTTGGTACAATTACATAAAGATAAAATAGACGAAGTCCAATAATTGAAATAATTATAAATACTATTAAAAAAACTATTTCTGATAAGATTGACCATTTTTTTTGAAACCTATTATATAACAAATATTGAAATGGAAGTGAAATAATGTACAATAACGAACCCAAAATACCATAAGCAGGCAAGAAAATTAATTTTTCATAATCACTAAATTCATTAATATCTAAAGGTTCTGTAAAATATAAAAACACAAATATCCAAATTGCTAAACTTAATGCAATCAATAAATGATGCTTAAATATTGGGTCAAATGGATAGTTTTCTTTCAAGAGGTTTGTTTCTGGCATAAAAATAGTGCTATTCTAATTGATTTACGAGTATCTTTTTAGGTTATTAAAAATGAAACTTCATAAATCTTTATTTTAACTTTTTTTTATCAAAAAAAATAACAAACCTATTTATTAAAAAAGTATTTTAGCACTTATTAATTAAATCCTTAAAATTTTAAAACATGAAAAAAATAATTTTAACTTTAACTTTTGGTTTATTCTTTATTGCTGTTACAAATGCACAGGGTGCAACGGAAACAAAAAAAGAAGTTACTGAAGCATCAATAAGTGAAAATGCTGAATCTACTGATACCAAAACAACTTGTTGTGCTGGCAAAAGTAAAGAGGCTTGCAAAGGCAAATCTAAAGCAGAATGCAAAGGAGAATCTAAAGCGAAATGTAAAGGTAAGGCTAAAGCAGATTGTAAAAGTAAATCTAAAGCGGAATGTAAAGGTAAAGCGATTAAAGAAGATAAGACTTTATAAATTTTCTTACAAAAAAATATTTTGGCGTTCCAATAGACTTTTGTTTATTGAAACGCTTTTTTATTACAAATAAACGGCTCATTTTAAATAGATTTTAGAGCGAATTTACATTTCATGTTTCTTAAAAATTTAAAAAACCAAAATATCAATTTTAAAGTAATTTTTAATCGCTTTAAGCAACTTTCTCTAAAAAAATGTTTTGTTAACAACTTCTAACATCAGTACTTAAATCGTCTTAAAGAAAGAGTGCTTTTCCGTATCTTTGTTACTTACCATTCGATATTTAATTTTGTCCATTCGAGCGCAGTCGAGAACTACTTTAAAGTTCACAATTTTAAATATAGGTTAAGGTCTCGACTGTGCTCGACCAGACATTTTAATTTACAAATAAAATATGAGCGAAGAAGCAAAAAAACACGATTATTCTGCCGATAGTATTCTGGCATTAGAAGGAATGGAGCATGTACGCATGCGACCATCAATGTATATTGGAGATGTTGGCACAAGAGGATTACACCATTTAGTTTACGAAGTTATTGATAACTCAATTGATGAAGCAATGGCAGGACATTGTGATAAAATTGATGTTTGGATTAACGAAAACAACTCTATTTCAGTACTTGATAATGGCCGTGGTATTCCTGTGGGAATTCACAAAAAAGAAGGTGTTTCGGCATTGGAAGTAGTAATGACCAAAATTGGTGCAGGAGGAAAGTTTGACAAAGATTCTTACAAAGTTTCTGGAGGATTGCACGGTGTTGGTGTATCTTGTGTAAATGCACTATCTAACCATCTACGAGCAACCGTTTATAAAGACGGAAAAATATGGGAACAAGAATATGAAAAAGGAAAACCATTATATCCTGCAAAACCAATTGGAGAAACCGATAAAGTTGGTACACTAGTTACTTTTTTGCCAGATGATACCATTTTCAAAATTACCACGGAATATAATTATGACGTATTAGCAACTAGATTACGCGAGCTTTCTTTCCTTAATAAAGGACTTACCATTACACTTACAGATAGACGCACAAAAGATGATGAAGGAAATACTACAACCGAAACATTTCTTAGCGAAATAGGATTGCCAGAATTTATTGCATATTTAGATGCAACTCGTGAGCAATTGATAAGTAACGTCATTTCAATGGAAGGCGAAAAAAATGGCGTTCCAGTTGAAGTTGCAATGGTCTATAATACTTCGTATTCTGAAAACTTACATTCGTATGTAAACAATATAAACACACACGAAGGAGGAACACATCTTGCAGGTTTTAGACGTGGATTAACAGCAACCTTAAAAAAATATGCTGAAAACTCTGGATTGCTTAAAAATCTAAAATTTGAAATTGCTGGTGATGATTTCCGTGAAGGATTAACTGCAATTATTTCTGTAAAAGTTGCCGAACCACAATTTGAAGGACAAACAAAAACAAAATTAGGAAATAGAGATGTTACTTCGGCAGTGAGTCAAGCAGTTTCTGAAATGCTGACGGATTATTTAGAAGAAAATCCTAACGATGCTAAAATTATTGTTCAAAAAGTAATATTAGCAGCACAAGCAAGACACGCAGCACGAAAAGCACGAGAAATGGTGCAACGAAAAACAGTGATGTCTATTGGTGGATTGCCTGGAAAATTGAGCGATTGCTCTGAAACAGATCCAGAAAAATGCGAAATTTTCTTAGTCGAGGGAGATTCGGCAGGTGGAACCGCAAAACAAGGTAGAGATAGAATGTTTCAAGCAATTTTACCATTAAGAGGAAAAATATTGAACGTAGAAAAAGCAATGCAACACAAAGTTTTTGAAAACGAAGAAATCAAAAATATGTTTACAGCATTAGGCGTTTCTATAGGAACTGAAGAAGATCCAAGAGCCTTAAATTTAACGAAATTGAGATACAAAAAAGTAGTTATTATGTGTGATGCCGATGTTGATGGTAGTCATATTGCCACTTTAATATTAACTTTCTTCTTCCGATATATGAAAGAGCTTATTGAAGAAGGATGTGTTTACATTGCAGCGCCACCTCTTTATTTAGTAAAAAAAGGAAAGAAAAGAGAATACGCTTGGAATGATGATCAACGTGATTTAATTGCTCAAAAAATGGGCGGAGGCGTAACGATACAACGATACAAAGGTCTTGGAGAGATGAATGCAGAACAATTATGGGACACAACAATGAATCCTGAATTTAGAACGCTTCGTCAAGTAATTATTGAAAATCCAACAGAAGCAGACAGAGTGTTTTCTATGTTAATGGGAGATGAAGTACCGCCTCGTAGAGAGTTTATAGAAAATAATGCAAAATATGCAAATATTGATGTGTAACTTCGACTTGAGCCTGTCTTGAGCGAAGTCGAAAGGCTCAGTTACCAAATTAAAAATCACATAAACGAAATAATTAAAAAAAATAGAAAAAATGAAAATAACAGTAGTTGGCGCAGGAGCCGTTGGTGCAAGTTGTGCGGAATATATTGCGATTAGAAATTTCGCATCTGAAGTAGTACTTTTGGATATCAAAGAAGGTTTTGCTGAAGGAAAAGCAATGGACTTGATACAAACAGCATCTTTATTAAAATTCGACACAAAAATCACAGGATCAACAAGCGATTATTCAAAAACTGCAAATAGCGATGTATGTGTAATCACTTCGGGAATCCCTAGAAAACCAGGAATGACACGTGAAGAACTTATTGGTATCAATGCAGGAATTGTAAAATCGGTATCTGCAAGTTTATTGGAACATTCGCCAAATACAATTATTATTGTAGTGAGTAACCCTATGGATACCATGACGTATTTGGTTCATAAAACCACAAATATTGCCAAAAATAAAATCATAGGAATGGGTGGCGCACTAGATTCTGCTCGTTTTAAATATCGTTTGGCAGAAGCATTAAATGCTCCAATTTCTGATATTGACGGAATGGTACTTGGAGGTCATAGCGATAAAGGAATGATTCCTTTAACAAGATTGGCAACAAGAAATTCAGTTCCTGTATCTTCATTTTTATCTGAAGAAAGGTTGGAAAAAGTTGCTGCAGATACTAAAGTTGGAGGCGCAACATTAACAGGTTTATTAGGCACTTCTGCTTGGTATGCTCCTGGAGCAGCCGTTTCGGCAATGGTACACGCTATTGCAAATGATACGCAAAAAATGTTTCCTGTTTCTGCTTTTTTAGAAGGCGAATATGACTTAAACGATATTTCTATTGGAGTTCCTGTAATTTTAGGGAAAAATGGAATTGAACGTATTGTAAAAATTGATTTGTCAGAAGCAGAAAATACAAAAATGCAAGAAAGTGCTACTGCCGTTAAAAAAACAAATGGATTGTTGGAGTTGTAAACTTTCTCGCATTCAAAATATATTAAAAAATCCTCAGAGAATTTTCTTTGAGGATTTTTTATATACTTTAAAAAAAAATGGTTGGTTAGTCAAAAAACCTAAGACAATCCAGAAATAACACCATTATTGTCAATACTCATTCCTTCGCTTGCTGGTTTTGATGGAAGTCCAGGCATTCGCATCATTTTGCCCAAAATTGGAATTACAAATCTTGCTCCTGAAGCAATTTCTATCTCTCTAACGGTTACTTCAAATCCTGTTGGACGACCAATTTTAGTATCATCATCCGAAAAAGATTTTTGTGTTTTTGCCATACAAACTGCAAAATCGTTAAAGCCTAACCTGTCTATTCTTCGTAAATTTAGCAATGCCTTCTTATCAAAATTTACAGCATCAGCACCGTAAATTTCACGCGCAATGGTTTCTATTTTCTCTTTCATTGGAGATTTCCAATCGTACAATGGCTTAAATTGTGTTGCTTTATTTTCTACAATATGCACAACTGCTTTTGCCAATTCTTGTGTTCCTTCGCCTCCTTTTGCCCAACCTTCTGAAACTACGGCTTGAACACCTATTTTTTTACAAGCATCAATCACAAAATTCACTTCTTCGGTACTATCAGAAATAAAAGAATTTATTGCCACAACTGGCTCAATATTAAATTTCCTGATGTTTTCAATGTGTTTTTCGAGGTTTGCAAATCCGTTTTTAACACGTGTAACATTTGGTGTATTGTAGTCCTCTTTTTTTGCGCCTCCATGATGACGCAACGCTCTAATAGTTGCTACCAAAACCACACATTTAGGGTTCAGTCCTGCGTGTGCACATTTTATATTTAAGAATTTTTCAGCACCTAAATCTGCACCGAAACCTGCTTCTGTAACTACATAATTAGATAAAGATAATCCCATTTTGGTTGCAATAATCGTATTTGTTCCTTGTGCAATGTTTGCAAAAGGTCCTCCGTGAATAATTGCTGGATTTTTCTCTAAAGTTTGCACTAAATTTGGCTTGATAGCATCTTTCAATAAAATTGCCATTGCATTTTCAGCTTTTAAATCACGTGCAAAAATTGCTTTTTTATCAAATGTAAATCCAACAAAAATATCGCCTAATCGTTGTTTTAAATCTTTAAAATCAGATGCCATGCACAAAATTGCCATTACTTCTGATGCAGGTGTAATGTTAAATCCATCTTGACGTGGAATTCCGTTTCCTGTTCCTCCAAGACCAATTGTTATGTCACGCAAGGCTCTATCATTCATATCAATAACACGTTTCCAAAAAATGGTTCGTGGATCTAAATTCAAGTTATTTACTTTGCTCTGTAAATTGTTATCTATCAATGCTGATAGTAAATTATTTGCTTTTTCAACGGCATTAAAATCGCCTGTAAAATGCAAATTTATATCTTCCATTGGTACAACTTGCGAATATCCGCCGCCTGCAGCGCCTCCTTTTATTCCAAAAACAGGACCTAAAGATGGTTCTCGTAAAACTACGGTAGCTTGCTTTCCAATTTTGTTTAAACCTTCGGTCAAACCAATAGAAACGGTCGTTTTTCCTTCGCCTGCAGGTGTTGGCGTTAATGCGGTAACTAATACTAAATTATTTTTTGCGATTGCTTTTTCATCAATAAATTTCAAAGGAAGTTTCGCCTTGTATTTCCCATACATTTCAAGGTCGTCTTCGACTATACTCAATTTTTGTGCAATCGTTTTTATATGATTTAGTGTTGTTTTTTGTGCTATTTCTATGTCTGATAAGTACTCCATTTTGATAAAATTTTAAGATGCTAATATAACTCATTCTTCTATAAAAATGAAGTTCGAAAATAGTAAAATTACACCTTATCACACATCCTTATCTGCAAAAGTAAATTTTAGTCAATCTTTTAGCGAAAAAGTAGTGAATTTTTGACCTTAAAATTATATATTTGCGCGTTTATTAAGAAATTGAAAAATTAAATTAAATTAGAATGCAGAATAAAGGACTTATTAAGTTATTTGCTATCCTTTTCGGATTAGTGAGTTTGTACCAATTATCATTTACTTGGCACGCAAACAGTGTAGAAAAAGCCGCAAAAGAATTTTCAATAGCAAAAGCTGATGGTGATGTTAGTAAACTTGTGAAATTTGAAAAAACATATTTAGACTCTGTTACACGTGATACAACGTCATCAGGATTGTTTAATTATGCCAAAAGTAAAACTAATGCTATGAATTTAGGGTTGGATTTAAAAGGAGGAATCAACGCAATATTACAAGTATCGGTAAAAGATATTTTAAAAGGGCTATCAAACAATTCAAAAAACGAAGTGTTTAACCAAGCCTTAACTGCTGCAACATTAGCACAAAAAACAAGCGATAAAACCTATATTAATTTGTTTTTTGAGGAATTCAAGAAAATAAGCAAAGGGACTGTAAACCTTAGTGACCCAACAATATTTGGAAACAAATCATTGAGTGGGAAAATAACTTTCAAAAATACTGATGCTGAAGTACAACCAATTATTAAAGGTGAAATTGACGCTTCAATATCTACTGCTTTTCAAGTATTGAGAAGCCGTATTGATAAATTTGGTGTTACACAACCAAACATACAGCGTATTGGTAATTCAGGAAGAATCTTAATCGAATTACCTGGAGCAAAAGACATTGGTCGTATTGAAAAACTACTACAAAGTACTGCAGAATTACAATTTTGGGAAGCATATCCAAATAGTGAAGTTCAAAATTACTTAAGTCAAGCAAATATTAAAACATTTGAACTTTTTGGTAGTGACGCAACTGAAGAAGTGAAAGATTCAACAAAAACTGCAACTATTGATGACTTATTAGGAGAAGAATCTTTAGCAGATTCAATTGCTACTCCAAAAAAGTTAAATATTTTATCAGAATACTTGAAAATAAATGGAACTAATAATGATCCAAGATATGTGAGTTCTGTAGTTGGTTATGCCGCAAAATCTGATACTGCAAGAGTAAATGAGTTTCTTGGAATGAAAGAAATAAAAGCACTTTTGCCAAACGAACTACGTTATGTAAAGTTTTTATGGGATGCTAAACCAAATGGTGAAATATTAGCCTTATATGCTATCAAAGGAAATAGAGAAAATGTAGCACCAATTGAAGGTGATGTGATTGATGATGCAAGACAAGGTTTTGATCAATTTGGTTCTAATCCAGAAGTGAGTATGTCTATGAATAGTTCTGGCACAAAAAAATGGGCTAAACTAACAACAGACAACGCGAATGGAGGTTTTGTTGCTGTAGTTCTTGACAATGAAGTACACTCTGCACCAAGAGTAAACGATCCTATTTTAGCAGGAAGCACTTCTATTTCTGGCGGAAATATGACCATAGAAGAAGCTGAAGATTTAGCAAACGTATTAAAAGCAGGTAAACTTCCTGCTGCTGCACACATTATACAATCTGCAGTTGTTGGTGCGTCATTAGGACAAAAAGCAATTAAGAGCAGTTTTGTTTCTTTCGGAATTGCACTTTTATTAATTTTAATATGGATGGTGTTTTATTATGGCAAAGCAGGTTTGGTTGCAAACATTGCTTTGGCAGTAAATATCCTATTCCTTTTTGGATGGTTAGCATCATTTGGAGCAGTACTTACTTTGCCTGGAATTGCAGGAATTATCTTAACCATTGGTATGTCAGTAGATGCAAACGTAATTATATTTGAACGTATCAAAGAAGAACTTAGAGGTGGAAAAGGGTTGAAAGAAGCAATTGCTGGAGGATATAGTTTTAAAGGGGCCTTATCTGCAATTTTAGATGCCAATGTTACAACAATGCTTACAGGTATTATTTTATTTGTATTTGGCACAGGACCAATTAAAGGTTTTGCATATACACTAATCTTAGGTATTGTAACTTCCTTTTTTACAGCAGTATTTATCTCTCGTTTATTATTAGATTGGTACACAAGCAAAGGAAACAAATTAACGTTTAACACAAACATTACCAAAAACTGGTTCCAAAATATAAGTGTAGATTTTTTAAAGAAACGTAAGATTGCTTATATTATATCTGGAGTTGTAATTGCAGCTGGAATTGCTTCATTGGTAACAAACAGTTTAAATTATGGTGTAGATTTTATTGGAGGACGTTCATATATCGTTAAGTTTGATCAACCAATGAATGCAACAGAAGTTGCAGGAACATTGAAAGATGCTTTTGGTGACGCTCCTGAAGTAAAAACGTATGGTAATTCTAGTCAATTAAAAATTACCACAAAATATAAAATCGAAGAAGAAGGAAGTGAAATAGATGGAGAAGTAAGAGATCTATTATTCAAAGGCTTGCAATCATACTTACCTGACGGAACAACTTTAGATCAATTTAAAGTAGATTATGAAGGCACAAGAACTGCAGGAATAGAAAGTAAAATGAAAGTAGAACCAACTATTGCAGATGATATTAAAACGGCTGCAGGATGGGCAATTGTCGGATCGTTATTAGTTGTATTCTTATATATTCTATTAAGGTTTAGAAAATGGCAATACAGTTTAGGTGCAGTTGCGGCAGTATTCCACGATGTATTAATTGTATTGGCTATATTTTCACTTGGTTATAAATTCATGCCATTTGATATGGAAATAGGTCAATCATTTATTGCCGCAATACTAACCGTTGTAGGTTATTCTCTAAATGATACTGTGGTTATTTTTGATAGAATTAGAGAATTTACTAATACACACAGTTCATGGAAATATTCTAAAATCGTAAACAGCGCATTGAGTACAACTTTAGGGAGAACAATCAACACGTCAATCACAACATTAGTCGTATTGTCAGCAATTTTCTTCTTTGGTGGAGATTCCATCAAAGGATTTATGTTTGCATTGATTGTTGGTGTTATTGTAGGTACTTATTCATCATTATTTATTGCATCACCAATAATGTATGACACTTCAAAAAAATTAAATGAAGGCAAAAAATAAAATGCCTTTCTAAATAACATATAAAACCGTTCCGATGATTCAGAACGGTTTTATTATTTTTGTTTTATATAAATTCAGATTATGAGTGTTATAAAATTACACGACAGTTATTTCAAACCATATATTTCTAAACAGAAAATAGATAAAATCATACAAAAAATGGTCAAGCAAATTTCTGCTGACTGCAAAGGTGAAACACCTATTTTTATTGGAATATTGAACGGCTCATTTATGTTTGTCGCTGATTTTATCAGAAAGTATGATGGTGAATGCGAAGTCTCTTTTGTAAAACTCGCATCTTATGAAGGTACAAAATCTACAGGAACTGTAAATGAATTGGTTGGCATTAATGAAGATCTTACAGGACGTACAGTAGTAATCCTTGAAGATATTATTGATACAGGAAGTACACTTCAAAAAATATATGATGTTTTTAAAGATAGGAATGTAAAAACACTAAAAATAGCAACACTTTTCTTTAAACCAGATGTTTTTACTAAAGCATTACCAATAGATTATATCGGACTTTCAATTCCTGATGAGTTTATTATAGGTTACGGATTAGATTATAACAACTTAGGAAGAAATTTAGCAAGTATCTATAAAATAACAAAAAAAAAAATGACAAATATTGTATTATTTGGACCTCCTGGAGCAGGAAAAGGAACACAAGCAACACTTTTAAAAGAAAAATATGGATTGATTCATATTTCTACAGGAGATGTGTTTAGATATAATATAAAAAATCAAACTGAACTTGGACTATTAGCCAAATCATATATGGATAAAGGAAATTTAGTTCCTGATGAAGTAACCATAAATATGTTGGAGACTGAAGTTGATAAAAGCCCTAATGCGAAAGGTTTTATTTTTGATGGTTTTCCAAGAACAGCATCACAAGCAAAAGCATTAGATCTATTTTTAGCAAAAAAAGGAGAAATTATTGACGGAATGGTAGCGCTAGAAGTTCCTGAAGATTTATTAGTCGAAAGATTATTAGAAAGAGGGAAAACAAGCGGAAGACCTGATGATCAAGACGAAAAAAAAATCAGAAATAGATTTAACGAATACAATACCAAAACTGCTATTTTAAAAGATTATTATGCAAAACAAGATAAGTATTTTGGTGCTGATGGTGTTGGCTCAATAAAAGAAATTACTGTACGATTGAGCGAAATTATAGATACTATATAAATTGTTTGGAGTTTATAGTTTGGAGTTGAGCACAACTTTTAAACTTTTAAACTTTCAACTTTCAAACTAATAAAATGACTGAAGGAAATTTTGTCGATTACGTAAAAATTCATGCTGCTTCTGGTAAAGGAGGCAAAGGTTCTGTGCATTTGCATCGTGAAAAATTCATCACCAAAGGAGGTCCTGACGGTGGAGATGGTGGTCGTGGAGGTCATGTGATTGTACGTGCCAACAAAGGAATGTGGACGTTGATTCATCTGAAATTCAAAAAACACTTCAAAGCAGATCATGGAGGTCATGGAAGTAAAAGTCGAAGTACAGGAAAAGACGGAAGAGATGTCTATATCGATGTACCTTTAGGTACGATTGTTAGAAATGCAGAAACTGACGAAGTCATTTTTGAAATTACTCATGATGGAGAAGAAATAATTTTATCTGAAGGAGGAATGGGAGGACGTGGTAACTGGCATTTTAAATCTTCTACCAATCAAACACCAAGATATGCGCAGCCTGGAATTGATGGTCAAGAAAATTGGTATCAACTTGAATTAAAAATATTGGCAGATGTAGGTTTGGTTGGATTTCCAAATGCAGGGAAATCAACACTTTTATCTGTTTTAACATCAGCAAAACCAAAAATTGCAGACTATGCTTTTACTACTTTAAAGCCAAATCTTGGAATTGTAGAATACAGAGGTTATAAAAGTTTTGTAATGGCAGATATTCCTGGAATTATTGAAGGCGCTGCCGAAGGAAAAGGTCTTGGACATCGGTTTTTAAGACATATTGAACGTAATTCTACACTACTGTTTTTAATTCCTGCGGATAGTAACGACATCAATAAAGAGTACGATATTTTATTAAACGAACTCAAAAAACACAATCCTGAATTGCTCGATAAAGAACGTTTATTAGTGATTTCAAAATCTGATATGCTTGATGATGAGTTACAAGCAGAAATAGAACAAGACCTACCAACGACTATTCCGCATTTATTTATCTCTTCTATTGCTCAAAAAGGATTGGTAGAATTGAAGGATGTGCTTTGGAAAATGTTGAATGATTAGGTAGGCACTAATTTTACGGGTTTTCTCAAACTCATTTATTAGTTATTACACAGGGTTTTACAGAGAAACACGGAGATTCACAGAGGTTTTTTCTTTGCGAACTTTGCGACAAAACTTTGTGTGCTTTGCGGTTAATCAGTCATTAATTCTTCACAACAATAGGCAAGGTAAACTCCGTAGTAACAGGTATTCCGCGTTTTATCGCTGGTTTTAGTAACGGCAAACTATTAATTCCTCTTGAAATCAAACTATCCAATTTTGGAATTTGACTTTTGATGAATTCTGAAGATTGTAAATCAGTCAAACTTGTTTTTCCTGTTTTATCAATGTTAATTTTAACTAAAATAGTGTCGTTAATAATCTCAGAAGTGACTATTTGATAATCCGATAATGATGCGTAAATATGTTCTGATAATTTTATTTGCGAACATATTTTCTGTTTTTCTTGCGATGGAATACTATCACAACTTGGAAACAACGGAAAAACATCTACAGAATTATAATCAACAATTGTATCAATAGCAATTGTCGGAGTAAATTCTTTCTTTTTAAAAAACTCACACGAAGTCAATAAAAATCCACAAAAAAGAACAATAAAAGCGCGTTGGTACATCTGTTTTAATTGATGACTGAAAAGTACAACTTTTTCTTCTAATCCAGAATTTCACCTTCTAAAAAGTATTCCTTTTTAATTTCGTTAGCACGTTGCTTTGCATAATCCGTCATTTTTTTATCACGCTCTTCAAACTTATCAATATATTTTTGATAATGTTTATACGCTATTTTCTTGTCTTTATAATAGATTTCTGAAGTTGTAGCCAACTCAAATAATGCTTTGTAATTTTGACTATTATTCTGAAAAGATTTCTCAAAATTAACAATAGCCATTTTTAATTTATTATCTTCTTTTAAAATTATTGCTAATAGATAATACTGCCTGTCTAAATCAGGTTTCCCGTAATAAATTGAACTTATTACTTTGTACATTGCCTTTTTATTCTCTTTTCTCTTATAATACAAACTTGCCAAACGATATGTAATTGTCGAATTTCTCCGATCAATTTTCAGTGCTTTCTTAAAATACTTTTCCGCCATTATATCATCATCCAATTTTAAATAAGCCATGCCAAACATGTCAAAAGTATTTACTGATTTATAATTCAAACTATCCAATCGTTTTAGATGTTTTATTGCGCCTTTATAATCTTTAGACGCATATAACGAATTTGCTTTTAATTGATTGAAATTGATACTGTTTTTATCAATTTTTAATCCTTTATCGATAAATAGTTTCGTGGAATCTTTAAACTTTAAGTCCTTGAAAAATTTAGCCAATCTATAAATGCTTTTGATGTGCATAGAATCTCTTTTAAAGGCTTCTAAATAACTGTCTCCCATCTCAAAAAGTTTCTTTTGCCTTCCTAAAGCAACTCCTAATTGATACGGATAATTTGGATTCAGTGTGTCTTTTTTCTTTAAATACTGATAAATTTCTGCTGCTTTTTTTATTTGGCGATTTGACAGATACAATTTCCCTAAACTATTGGCTACCAATAAATTTGTAGAATCTTTTTGGATAATTTCTTCATAAATTTTAATAGCATTCAACGACAATCCTGCTGAATTATACGTCTTACCTAACTTTACTTTAATAGCATCTATTTCTTTAATTTTCAATGCTTTTACATAAAACTCAATTGCTTTATTATGATTTCCAATAGATTGATAAATACTCGCCGTTTTATCAAAATTAGTAATCGTTTTTATTTCTTGATGCTCTAAATGTTTTAGCGCTTTTTGATAATTTCCTTGCAATAACAAACTATCTACAACCTTAACAACCAAAACTTGCGCTTCGGTTGTGAAAGAAATGATTAAAACTAGTATTGTGATTATTTTCTTTTTCATTGTTTTAATATTAATATGTACGTCACTTCGAGTGTTTTAATGAAATGATAACGAAATTAAAATGTATCGAGAAGTGTTTAACTGTTCTCGATACAATTTTCTCATAAAATCGAAAACCACTCGAACTGACGATATTCTACTCTACATTAAAAGAAATCGGCAACATATATATTACATTCACTTTTTCACCATTATGCTCTCCTGGAATCATTCTAGGCAAACTATTAATAACACGTTTTGCCTCGGTTTCAAGTTCTGGTTTTGGTGCTCTTGCTCCAAGAATTTCAATATCTCCAGTTTTAGTGATTTTAAACTGTACATAAATTTTTTGCTTTCCCGATAAGCCTAAGTTTTTTGCTATATCAACATTAAAATTCTCTTGTACGTGTTCTTGAAAACTTCTATTTAAACAATCTTTTAATGATTGATTATCTCCTGTACAACCTGGAAACTGTGGCACATTATCAATTACTGCGAAAGAAACGTTCTCTCCATACTCTTCAATTTCTAAACGCGTTTCTGATCTATCTCTCTTAAACAATTTAACAAAAAGCACCCGTTCTCCTTCCTCATTTATTACAACTTGGAATTCCATTTTACTTCCAGTTTCCTTGACTGAATAATCCATTCTATCATACATTTCCTTCTCCTTATCAGTATACTCTTCAAAGGGTACTACTTCACCTTTTAAACTTTTCCCAATAAAAAGAACAATAGAACCATTCTTAGGTCTAAAATATTTTCCTTCTGTGATTTCATCACCTTTTAGAAGTTCTTTTTCAACTTCATTAAATAATTGCTGATCTTCATTTGTACAAGAAGTATAAAACAACATACTCGCTAATAAAGGCACTAATACCAAATACTTTAACTGTTTCATTTTCTGTGATTTTTCTTTTGTAATCATAATAATACGTTTTTTAATTAATGAATGTTTATAAAATTGGTTGACAAAACTGATGTTTTCCACATTAAAAGTTGTTGCCAATAAATTGTTGAAATATGTTTTTTTATCGCTTTCTTTGACTACTTCAGCATCAGAAATATACTCGTGTAATAGCGTTATTCTTTTCTGATAGATATAAATCATAGGATTGAACCACATCAAAATCTTAAGCAATTCAAAAAATATTAAATCCGCTGTGTGATACTGCTTACAATGCACCAATTCATGTTCTATGATATTTAATTCTTCTTTTTTTGCCAATGTTTTGTCAATAAAAATATACTTGAAAAACGAAAATGCTGAAGGTTGATTATTCAACAAAATCAAGGTGTAATTTTCTTTTTTGATGACATTATTTGAAATAATTAAACGAACAATTCGAGTTAATTTTATCAAAAACAAAATAGTAACAACAGCAATTCCTATATAAAAAAGGATGTTTAAATAGTTGAATGTTTCTATACTGTTTGATGTCCGTTCAATCGCTTTTTGAGGGTTTAGCACAACTTCTGGCAAGAGAATTACATAATCTTGCGGAATCGTTTGTTGCAAACTTTCAAATTTTAACAACGGAATGATAAACGACAAGATTGGTGTTATTAATAAGTAGACTCTATTCCACCTAAAAAATGTTTCTTTCTTTAAAAACAAGTCATACACTGCGAGAAACAATATTTGAAATAATACGATTTGGACTATATAATTTATCATTTTTCTGTCTTTTTGTCATTAATTAACTCTAAAATATGCTCTAATTCTTTTATATCAACATCGTTTTTCTTTACAAAAAACGACACCATACTTTTAAAAGAACCCTCAAAATAACCATCTACCAATTTGTGTAAACTTTGGTTTGTGTAGTCTGTTTTCTTAATTATCGGATGGTAAATATAACCTCTACCTTTTGCCTTATGCGATACAAATTCTTTGGTTTCTAGTATTCTAATAATCGTAGAAACAGTGTTGTACGCTGGTTTTGGCACAGGTAACTGCTCAATAATTTCTTTTACTGATGCTTCTTCGAGTTGCCATAAAACTTGCATCAACTGCTCTTCTGCTTTTGTTAATTGTTTTGTCATAATTTCAACTAATCTTTTAGTTTGATATTACAAATATAACTAAATTCTTAGTTTAAACTAATTTTTTAGTTGATTTATTTTTTGGAATAAAAAAATCCGAAGTAAAAACTTCGGAATAAAAAACAATATTTTACTTATCATTCACACCGTGACTCGAAGTCACAGTGTGAATGATGAATGGTTTTCAACTTCTCTAGAAAAAAGAAAAAACTAGCACCTAAGATCAAAGACCTAAGATTTAACACCAAAGACCAAAATCAATTTATATTATATAAGCATCATTAAGAACTCTAAAAACACCTTTTAGTAGGCGAATAAATTACAATTAAGATGTCCTACTTTTTTTAGCACGATTATTGTTATATTGCAAGTAATAACAATAAACACACAAACAACATATGGATATTTTCTTGCTCTTTTTAGGCTTCTTTTTCGTTTTACTCGGAATTATAGGCTCCTTTTTACCCGTTCTTCCAGGACCAATTACTGGCTGGATCGGACTACTTATATTACACTTAACTAAAGTCATACCAATGGATTGGACGTTTCTAGGAATAACATTAGCCATTGCAGTTATCATTTGGGGACTTGACTATGTCATTCCTGCTTGGGGAACCAAGAAATTTGGCGGAAGCAAATACGGAATTTGGGGAACAGTCTTTGGATTAATCCTCGGAATTATATTTTTAGGACCTCTTGGAATTATTATTGGTCCTTTTGCTGGGGCTTTTATTGGAGAAATGATTCATGATAGCACTGATAGTAAGAAAGCTGTCAAAGCAGCATTTGGCTCTTTTATAGGTTTTATGCTTTCTACAGGATTGAAATTTTTGATAAGTATTATTTTTGTTGGGTTGTACTTGTCTAAATTTTGGGATTATAAAGATGTTTTCTTTTCGACAAACTAGATTTAGTCATTTCGAACGAGTAACGAGGAGAAACCGATAGGTTTTCAGCGAAACATTAAAAAAACAATAAGAAAAGAAAGAGTTAAATCGCATCATATTGCTCAATTACACAAATCAAAACGTGATTCTCAGTATGCGATTTCTCCTGCTGGTCGAAATGACTGAGCCGAACAAAACGTTACAAAACAAAAAAAGCGTCCCGAAGTTCGGGAAGCTTTCCATTGGTTTATAAAAACCTTTCGACACACTAATGTGTCGAAACAACACAACTCTGTACTTTTACATACAGACTACAAAGATACTGATTTTTTCAATCACTATACTTTTTTTAATTTCTTTTTTATAGTCTTTCAATTATTTCCTAATTGATTGTATCTTTGCTAATTGTAATCATCAATCTATAAAAATTTTAGAATGCAATTATCAGAATTAGAAATTGTAAGACGCGAAAAACTTGTAAAATTACGCGCCTTAGGTATCAATCCGTATCCAGCAGATTTATTTCCTGTAAGTCATACTTCTGAAGAAATTAAACAGCAGTACAAAGAAGGAGAAAAAGTAATTATTGCAGGAAGACTAATGGCAACTAAAATTCAGGGAAAAGCATCTTTTGCGCAATTACAAGATAGTTTTGGTAGGATACAAATATATTTTAATCGTGATGAAATTTGTCCTGATGATGATAAAACATTATACAATGAAGTCTTTAAAAAACTATTAGATTTAGGAGATTTTATTGGAATCTCAGGCGAATTATTTACTACAAAAGTAGGCGAAATATCCGTAAGAGTAAAGGAGTTTAAGTTGCTAAGTAAAGCCTTAAAACCATTACCATTACCAAAGGAAAAAGACGGAGTTGTATATGATGCTTTTACAGATCCAGAAATGCGTTATCGACAGCGTTATGTAGATTTGGTCGTAAATCCACACATAAAAGAAGTCTTTATAAAAAGGTCTAAACTTTTTGCTGCAATGCGAAGTTTTTTTAACGATGCTGAATATATGGAAGTGGAAACGCCAATTCTACAACCAATTCCTGGTGGCGCAGCAGCAAGACCATTTATAACGCATCACAATAGTTTGAATGTGCCAATGTATATGCGAATAGCCTGCGAATTGTACCTTAAAAAGGTGTTAATTGGCGGTTTTGATGGCGTGTATGAGTTTGCAAAAACCTTTAGAAATGAAGGAATGGACAGAACGCACAATCCAGAATTTACAATGATGGAAATCTATGTTGCATACAAAGATTACAATTGGATGATGGATTTTACCGAAAAATTATTAGAACATTGTGCAATTGCTGTAAATGGAACTTCAAAAGTAACTTTTGGCGAACATAAAATAGACTTTAAAGCGCCATACAAACGTGTTACAATGCGTCAAGCAATTATTGATTTTACCGATTTTGATATTGACGGAAAAACAGAGCAAGAGTTATTTACAGCAGCAAAAGGAATGGGAATTGCTGTGGATAATACAATGGGAAAAGGAAAATTGATTGATGAAATTTTCGGAGAAAAATGTGAAGCAAATTACATCAACCCTACTTTTATTATGGATTATCCTAAGGAAATGAGTCCTTTATGTAAAGAACATCGAGATAATCCAGAGTTAACAGAACGTTTTGAATTGATTGTTTGCGGTAAAGAGTTGGCAAACGCTTATTCTGAATTAAATGATCCAATTGATCAACGAGAGCGTTTTGAACACCAACTACAATTAGCCAAAAAAGGAGATGATGAAGCAACGGAGTTTATTGATGAAGATTTTTTAAGAGCCTTAGAATATGGAATGCCTCCAACTTCTGGCTTAGGAATTGGAATGGATAGATTGATTATGTTTTTAACTAACAATGCATCTATTCAAGAAGTGCTTTTCTTTCCACAAATGAAACCTGAGAGGCGAATTTCTTCAGATGTTATTTTAAATGAGGAAGAAAAAAAGGTTCTTGCAATTGTTCAAAAGGCAGAAAAAATTGATTTAAGCGAATTAAAATCTCAAAGTGGATTGAGCAATAAAAAATGGGATAAAACCATTAAAGGATTAACCAAAAACAACCTTGCAAAAGTTGAAAAAACAGATGAGGGTTTGTTTGTAGAGATTATATAACACATTTATAAAACTTGACTTTGTTATTTATTTTGACTAACTTTTACGTTATTCGAACGATAAAGTTCATTAAAACGAAAATTTATCTTAAACCGTTACCCACAATCTTCCTACTAAAAAATCGAGTTGAGTTTTTTTGCTAACGAATTTCAAAAAGGGATAAATATTTAAACTGGTAATAATCAGTCAATTAAATTTGACGTTAGTTGGAAGCAAAAAAACAATCACTTCGATTTAATGATTTTAGAATAAATGCTAACTTTAGTCTGTTGTGCCTAAAGAATACTAAAGTTATCTTTGCATACTTTAGTTAGCAATGAATTCTAAAGAGAAAATATTAATAGGTTTTGGTGAAAATATCCGAAAAATTCGAAAAGAACAAGGATTATCCCAAGAACAATTGGCATTTAAAGCAGACCTACACAGAACATATATAGGTATGATTGAACGTGCCGAGAAGAATATTACACTCTTAAATATTGTAAAGATTGCTAAAGCATTAGATATAAATATTACGGAGTTATTTTATGGGAATAAAAATAAATGATTTTGTTCTTCTTAAAGAAGGAACAAAAGGAATCGAACTAAATTCTGTCGGTTTAGTTAAAGATATTAAAAATGGAATATTTTTTGTTTTTTTTGTAAAAAATCAATCTATAATTGAAGTTTCAGAAAAAGCAATTTCATTTTTAGAAATAACTAAAACAGGAAAACCCTACGAATTCAAGATTTGCAATGTTTGTCATATTTTAAAAGAAGATTTTAAAGACTTTGAAATTAATCAAACTGACTCAAAAGGTCGAAAAACCACAAGACCAAGTTGTAGAGAGTGTAGAAAAAATATTGACGGAATAAGTCTAAAAGGTGCAGAAAAGAAAAAACTTGACGATATTAAACCAAAGCATTTTTTTGTGTGTCCAATCTGTGAAAAAGGTTCAATTCCAGGAGTTACTGCAAATCTTGTAAGAGATCACGACCACGAAACAGGAAAAGCGAGAGATTGGTTATGTGATAGTTGTAATACGGGATTAGGTAGATTTAAGGATAATATTGAACTATTAGAAAAAGCAATTAATTATTTAAAAAAATATTCTAACCAAATTTAAGTTCTTGTTTTAATAAACCAACTCTTCTTTTTGACAATTCAGTATATTTTTTAGAAATATCCATACCTATAAAATTCCGGTTATTTAAACTTGCCATTTTACAGACAGTTCCTGAACCGCACATTGGATCAAAAACCAAATCATTTTCATTTGACCAAGACAAAATGTGTTCGTGTGCTAATTTTTCAGGAAAAATCGCAGTATGTTCAAAGGCAAATCTATCATTAGTTGAACCACCCAAACCAACAGCGTATTCCCAAATATTAATACGTGTTTTTTCTTTATTCAATTTACCCAAAACTTTGTTATTGATACCATCTGCTTTTTTATTAACAGGCATTTTTTCAAGACCTTGTCTAACAGTTGGCACTTTTAAAGGATTAAAAGTTTTGGGTTTTCCTTTCGCAAAAACAAACATATACTCAAAACAATTTGTATAAGCATTTGACCTCATAAATGGTGTGTTTTTCTTTTGGTAAATCATTACATCGTGAACATTAAAACCTACATTTTGAAAACATAATGCGTGTTTAAAACTTGTTAATGTCTTATTTCCATTTTTGGTTCTATCCCCAACAACCCAAACAACGATACCACCTTCTTTAACAACTCTAAATAATTCTTTAGCAACTTCCTCATATTGAAAATCATAACCATTGTAATTTCTTAAATCATCATATGGTGGAGAAGTAACTACTAAATCCACAAAATTATCTTGCATCTCTTTCATTCCTTCAACACAGTTTATATTGTAAATTTTGTTTGTTTTCATTTGATAAATCTATTTTACTGGTTGCTAATCTTAGTATGCAAATATAGTGTTTTTTTTAAAAACAATAAAATGTTAAAGTCTGTGGGTAGCAAAATGTAAAAATAATTGCAGGTATTGTGCTAAATTTAAAGTTTGTGTCTTTGAATAAAGTTTAGTGACAAAATCAAGATAAGTGTTTTAAAAGTCCGCAACTACGCATATTAAAAACCAATAAATAAAATTAAACAATACACCGCAAATATGTTTTAATAACAATACCACATAAAAAAAAATGCCCCAAATTTTGGAGCATTTTTTTACAATCAAATTTACTGTGCTTTTCCTACAATCCTAACACTTCAACTCCTTGCTCAAAAATAACATCTACAGGAATACCCATTGTTCCAAGCCTATCTAAATCGGCTTGTAAGTCTTTTGAAATAACACCTTTTTCGGCAACCAATTTTGCTACGCCATCATAATCTCCATTTCCTTGTAAGGTTAATATTACATTTGATAAATCTTTCATTGCAATTTCTAGTTTGTCAAAATTCACTTTGTAAGTTCCTTCTTCGCCTTTGGTAAACGCTCCTTTTTCTTTAAAGAAATTGAAACGAATCATATTTGCTTTTCCGTGTGCCGATGATGCGCCAAAACGTATGGAGCGAAAAATACTTGCCATAAAGGTAACCATATTGTCTTTGAAATCTTCGGTTAATTCGCCTTTGTTTGTTAATTGCTGAATCATATACAATCCTAAAACATCGGCTTTTCCTTCTTCTAATGCACTTGCATGCTCTTTCAATGAATTTCGTACTGTTCCTTTTCCGTTAAGCGTGTTTTTTATTCCTAATCCGTGCGCAACTTCGTGAAACATTGTATTGGCAAAAAACGCATCGAAAGTAATGTGTTTACGCTGACTTTTATCAATTAAAACTTCAGAAATCGGAACTAATATTTTATCGAATTTTGCTCTCATTGCATTTTTTAATTGCAATCTTCGTGTTCCTTTTTGCAGTTGTACTTCTTCATCATTTGGCAAATTAATTGCAATCGTTTTGCTTCCAGAATTACAATCTCCTGCGTAAAAAACTACATCATAAGCGTTTAAGTCAGAATCTGTTCCGGGAACTTCTTGTTTGTATTTTGTGTCAACTGGCAAGCCTTTTTGCAATTCAGGTAAAAAAGCGCTGAACTTTGCTAATTTTTTACTCCATTTTTGATCTTTAATTAGTACATACGCTTCATGCGCAGCCTTGTTTCCAAACAGATGATCTTCATAGGTTTCAATAGGACCAATTACAATATCTAAGGTATTAGTTTTCATGTCCATCCAAGCCAAATCGCTTGCTTGATATCTATCATCCAATAATGCTTGTGAGCGCAATTTTAAATATTTTTTTAGTCCTACATTATCGGCTAATTCTGATGCTTCTATCAGTAATTCTGAAACTTCCTTTACCTCTTTTTTAAACTGAATATGATATGGAATTGCATATAATTTTCCATTTTCATCTCTTCTTACAAACGCGTATAAACTTCCTTTATGTTCAAAATCTGAGGCTTCCCATTCTTCTTTTGTCATGTCCTTTGGATAGTAGTTTGCTCCTAAAGGTTTGTCGGGAAAGGTGTCAACGAATGATTTATTTCCATTCAATCTATCCCAAGGACCGTAATTTATTTCTACAAATCTCTTTGTATCAGCATCAGAAATAGAATTTAATAAGGCTTCTTTATCGCCATAAGATTCATACCAAAACAGGTCGTTCATTTTGTTTGCTGCTTTTATTAAAATTGGCAACATTTTGCGTTCGTTTTCTGTAAGTTTAGCTACATCAGCAGTTAGTCTTACAGTTACATATTTATGTAAGTTTTTCTTCATTTCCGAAGTGTTTTGTTCAAAAGTTATCTTTTTTATTGATATTCTTGAATCGTCTTTTGGCTTACAAGAAAATAAAAATAATGGTACTATTAAATATGCGATTCCTTTCTTCATTTTATATTTTAATATTTAAGTGATTTTCAAAGTTAAACCTTTTCTAATTTATTTAGTCATAGATATATAAAAAAATTATAAAAACCAATTAAAATGAAAAAACTAGTAATTGTATGTGTTGCATTAATAACGCTTAATGCACAAGGACAAAAGGACGTAATGTTGTTTCAAAAGAACACAAAAAAGGAGTTTATAGAAAACTTGACACCTCAAGAATTTTCAGAATTAAAAACCAAAAAAATGACTTTACGATTAGATTTAACGGAATCTCAACAGGACGAAATTCAAAAAATACATTTCCGAAATGCTATAGATCGAAAATTTAAAAAAGAAGAACGTAGAAAAAAAGGAGCGCAAATAAAAGCCTTAAAACTTTCAAAGGAAGAGCGCCTACAAATGATGAACAATCGATTGGACAAGCAAATAGAAATGAAAAAGCAGTTTAGAGAAGTTTTAAATGAAAAGCAATACGAAAAATGGGAAAAAAGGCATGAATATAAAGCAAGAAAGATGAAGAGTCGTGGGAAAAGAAAAGGAATGAAACAAGGCAGAGAAAAGCGTCAATAAATTAGTCTAACGAGTCGAGTTGAGAAGTGCGAAACAGTTCTCGACTCCGCTCGAACGGACAACCTTTTTTTATTCCAAACTTGTTAAATACAATTTTTGTCCGATAGAAATATCATTATTATCAATTCCATTTATTTCTTTTAATTTAGCAACTGACAATTTGTATTTCCTAGAAATGGAGTATAGTGTATCTCCTTTTTTTACAATATGCGAATCTTTGCTTTTAACTTTAATTTCATCAACTGTTTTTCCTAAAGCAAGTGCATCATACTCATATAATCGATTTTCTTCAATAATCTTAATCAATTTTTTTGGATATTTTTTGTCGGTTGCATATCCTGCTTTTTGCAATCCTTTTGCCCAACCTTTGTAGTCTGTAATTTTTAAACGAAATAAATTCATATAACGTTTACGTCCATATAGAAAAAGTGAATGATCTCTAAATGAGTAGCTTGGGTGTTTATAAACTCTAAAGCATTCTCCTTTTTCGTCATCATCATGATAGGTTTTTCCACCTTTCCAACCTTTATGGCATTTGATACCAAAATGGTTGTTTGATCTTGCCGATAATTGACTTTTCCCACTACTAGATTCTAAAATTCCTTGTGCTAACTTAATACTTGCAGGAATTTTATACAGTTTCATTTCCTCCATTGCAAGATTACTATAGGTGTTTATATATTTTTGCTTTGCACTTACTATTCCTATTGTAGGCGTTATTTTTATAGGAGTTTCGTTGGTAGGTTTGTCAATAATTACTTCTTTTTTTGCTGGTTTTTTTGTTGTTGTCGTTTTTCTTTTTGAACCACAACTTGCTAAAAAAAGGGACGCTATTAAAAGGATACTTATTTTTTTCATTCTTATTTTTATACTATTATCAAACTGTTTTTCTTCTTCAAAATTATATTCATTCCATCAATTCCTTGTAATCCTCCTGTGTGAATTGCTAGAATTTTTGCGCCTTTTTCAAAAACCTCTTTGTTGATTAAATTTACGATTCCAAACATCATTTTCCCTGTATAAATTGGGTCTAACGGAATTTCGGTTTCTTTTTTAAATTGATTTATAAACGCAATCAACGTTTCAGAAATTTTGGCATAACCTCCAAAATGATAGTCATTATTTAATTTCCAATTTTTATTTGTTTTGGTATATTTTTCTATTTCTGATGTTAAAAAACTACCTTTCAAAGCAGGAAATCCTATTATTTTTTGATGTTTTTTTGCCGAATTTATCAATCCAGAAATTGTTCCTCCAGTTCCAACTGCCACACAAATATAATCGAATTTTTCGGTTTCGCTATTTAAAATTTCTTCACAGCCTTTCACTGCCGATTTGTTGGTTCCTCCTTCGGGAACTAAATAAAAATCACCAAATTCATTTTTCAACTTCTCAAGAAAACCTTCTGATGTTTTTTCTCTATAATCGGTTCTTGAAACAAATTTGAATTGCATTCCGCAGTCATACGCAAATTTTAATGTTGGGTTGTTTTGTAATGTTTTCTTTAAATCAATTCCCAATTCATCGCCACGAATAATCCCAATTGTTTTAAAATCATACTGTTTTCCTGCGGATGCAACTGCCGAAATATGATTTGAAAATGCACCGCCAAAAGTCAGCAAAACTTTTTTATTTTCTGATGTTGCTTGAACTACATTGTATTTTAACTTTCGATATTTATTTCCCGAAATTTCGGGATGAATTAAATCTTCTCGTTTTATATACAATGAAACGTCTTTCTGAGTGATTTCAGAAAACGCAATTTTTTGTAATATGCTATTTTTTGTGTTTGGCAATTGATTTTATAAGGTAGTTAATCAACAAGGTTAAGACTTTGCCTATCGTAAGTCTGAATACTTGTTTGTTATAAAATATTATTTTTCGTTCTGCAATATTCTTAAAAGTTTTTTTGGGTCTTGTCTGTTATCCCAAAATGCCATAACTATAATTTGTTGAGTAGTAATTTTGTAATAAATGCTAAAATTTCTTAATGAGGCGACTCTAACGTCTTTAAAATTTGTTGATTTGTAAATAAATGGTGCTGCTGTAATTTGCAAAGTCCTTTCTGTAACTAGTTTCAAAAGTTTTTTCGAAAAATTATTAGACTTGTTCTTTTTAACCCAATATTCCAAAACACCTACAAACTGAAGGTCAGCAGTTCTTGCCCAAACTATATTGCGTTTAGCCATTCAAGATTTCGTTTATTCATAGCATCTTGAGAAATGAGTTTTCCTGCTTTTATATCGTACTCACTCATTTCTAACATTGCTTTTTGTTCGTAGGTTAATTCAACAATTTCTAATTCAGATTTGCTTGATGAGATTAATTTATCAAGTGTCATCAAAAAGTCTTTGTTTTTAATGGAAAGAATTTTGTCGATTAATCCAGTTCTTATTTTGTCAACTGTTGCCATTTTAGTATTGATTTACATTTCAAATATCCGAAATTTAATTGATTTTCACTACTATTTTACAATGATTTGATAAAATCAGTATCGTATCAAATCAAAAAACTAAGCATTTATTTTATCATCCAATGCTGACCAACGCTCCATAACTTCGTCTAACAATTCTTTTTTTGCTTCATAATTCTTAAAAAAAGTAGCGTCTTGACTTACTTTTTCAAAATCTTCAGAAATTAAAGCATCTAAATTGATAATTTCTTTTTCTAAATCTGAAATTTGAGATTCTAAATTGGATAATTTATTTTGTGCTTTTTTTCGCTCTTTTTCTTGCAGTCTTTCCTCTTTAGAATTTGCTGGAGCAACCTTTTTTTCTTCCACAATTTTTGTGCGCTTTTCTGCTTCACGCAGATTTTCCATTTTATGTTGCGCTAAAAAATAATCAATATCTCCTAAATATTCTTTGATTACTTTGTCTTTAAAACCATAAACAGTTGAAGTCAATCCTTGTAAGAAATCTCTATCGTGCGATACTACAATCATTGTTCCTTTAAAATCTTTTAAAGCTCTTTTCAACACGTTTTTAGAGGCAATATCCAAGTGATT
Source organism: Flavobacteriaceae bacterium (assembly GCA_021647835.1). GTDB lineage: Bacteria > Bacteroidota > Bacteroidia > Flavobacteriales > Flavobacteriaceae > Urechidicola. Next base: position 27,105 of record JAKITY010000001.1, read on the forward strand.
TGTTGGCTCATCCATAATCAACGTGTTGATTGGTTGCAATAATAATTTACACAATGCCAATCGGTTTCGTTCGCCTCCAGAAAGTACTTTTGCTTTTTTGTCAACATCGTCTCCGCCAAATAAAAACGAACCTAACATATCTCTAACTCGCACTCTATTTGAGTCCGTTGCTGCATCTTCCATAATTTGCAACACTGTTTTTTCGCCGTCCAAATACTCTGACTGATTTTGAGCAAAATATCCTATTTGTACATTGTGTCCTAATTTTAATTTTCCTTCAAACGGAATTTCTCCAACCATCATTTTTGCCAAGGTAGATTTTCCTTGTCCGTTTTGACCTACAAAAGCAATTTTACTACCTCTTTCAATCAATAAATTTACGTTTTCGAGCACTTGATTGTCTCCATAATTTTTTGATAAATCTTCGGCTTCTACAATGATTTTTCCTGGCTGAATAGATAACGGGAAACGCACATTCATTACGGCAGTATCTTCTAAATCTACTTCTATGCGGGTTACCTTATCTAGTTTTTTAATAAGCGATTGCGCCATTGATGCCTTATTGGCTTTGGCTCTAAATTTATTAATTAATAGTTCGGTTGCTTTTATTTCTTTTTCTTGATTTTTTTGTGCTTGTAGTTGTTTTTCACGTATTTCTCCACGCAATGCAAGATATTGTGAGTATGGTTTCTTAAAATCATATATTTGACCTAAAGAAATTTCAATCGTTCGATTGGTTACATTATCTAAAAACATTTTATCGTGCGAAACCAACATTACGGCACCTGCATAATTTTTCAAAAAACTTTCTAACCAAATAATAGATTCAATATCTAAGTGATTTGTAGGTTCATCGAGTAATAAAATATCGTTGTTTTGTAAAAGTAGTTTCGCCAATTCTATACGCATTCTCCATCCACCAGAAAAAGTGTCGGTCAACTTATCAAAGTCTTCTCTTTTAAAACCTAATCCTTGTAATATTTTCTCGGTATCTCCTTGATAATTATATCCTCCTAAAAGTTCATATCGCTGTGTTAAATCGGTCAATTCGTGAATTAAATCGGTATAATAATCACTTTCGTAGTCTGTTCTTTCGGCTAATTCTTTATTTACGGTTTCAAGTTTTCGTTCAATTTCTTTAATTTCAACAAATGCTTCATAAGCCTCTTCGAGAATAGTTCTTCCGTAAACAAAATCAATATCTTGACGTAAAAAACCTATTTTTATATCTTTTTCAAACGCCATTGTTCCGCCATCATATTCAATATCACTCGAAATAACTTTGAGTAAGGTTGATTTTCCTGCGCCGTTTTTACCTACAAGACCAACATTGTCGCCTCCGTTGAGTTTAAAAGTAATTCCAGCGAATAAGTCTTCTCCAGCAAATGAAACGGTTAAATTGTGAATGTTTAGCATAGTGTAAGTGAAATGGTTTTGAAAAAAAATACGGTGCAAAAGTACTCTTTTTTTGTGTCTTCTTTACGTTTTAAAAAAACCTTGAAATATCAATTTCTTTTCTCAATGTTACTCCGTTTTCAATACGATTGTAAAGTTCTTTTGCAACGGTTGGCGCAATCATAACGCCACGAGTTCCCAAACCGTTTAAAATTGCTACTTGCGAATATTTCTGATGTATTCCAACTAAAGGTCTTCTGTCTTTTACCGTTGGTCTGATTCCTGCCACGTGATCTACAACTTCAAATGTCACATTTAAAATCTTATCCAATTTATTTGTCAATTCTTGTTTTCCTGCGGATGTTGGTATACTCGTCTTATCTTTCCAATTAAATGTTGCTCCGACTTTAAACAAATCATTACCTAAAGGCATTATAAAAACGGCTGATTTTAACACAAAATCTATCTCTAATTCTGGCGCGTGTATTGTAATTAACTCACCTTTTGCTTCTTGCATTGGCAACTCATTAAAAAACGGATTGTTTTTTATTCCAAATCCTTCACAAAAAACAATATGCTTTGCTTTTATATTTTGATAAGTCACGCTGTTTTCTTTAAATTGAATAGCATCATAATTAAAACTCTCGTAACGAATTTCATTGTTAATTTCTAAAAACATTCGATAATCACTCAGTAATTTCTTTGTATCAATCCTTCCTGTTTTGGTTACTTTTCCGTAGCCAAAAGCAGCGTCAATTCCATTAAATTTTTCTGTAACAACTTTTGGAATCATATAATCAGAAAGTAATGGATTATCACAAGTTACAAACCAATTATTTTGCTCTTCTATGGATGTGAATAGGCGATGAATATCAATCTTATAATCGTATTTGTTTCCTAATAATTTTTCCAATTCAGTATAAAAAGGAAGCGCTATTTTTAATTGTCGTTCAGCATCCCAAACTGGAGTGAAACGTTTTAAAATGATTGGATTGTACATTCCTCCTGCAACTTTTGAAGAGTTTTGAGAGCTATCTTCAAAAACAATAAAGGATTTGTTATTCTTTTTGAGTTCTCGTGTAAAAGCAAGTCCTGCAAGACCTAAACCAACTGTTATGTAATCAACATCCATTAGACAAAAATAAGCGTTTTCATTATTTATTGCATAAAAAAACGCCCGTAAAATTTACGAGCGTTTTCTATTACTTTATTTTCTATATGAAGATTTAGTAATTCCACATATCTAGTTCTTTATCTCGAATTGATTCTCTAATTCTATCCGATTCTAATACTTGGAACAACGCATTACCTTTTACATATTGAGCAACATCACGGTTACCGTAAATATTCTCTTCTCTATATATAATTGCATTATATCTTCGAGCATTTAACATGTGATCATAAGAAATAGGATATGCAGCATTCTTTTCATTAAATACTTTCATATTGTGCAATAACTCACGCGCTCCGGGATACCAAACCCAAAAGATTGGTAACTTTTCAGCAACATCTTCCAACTCTTGTCTTCCTTTTGTTTGCACATCTGGAGCAATTGGTGCGATTGCTAAAATACGAGCTTTCATTTCGCCTTGACGCTTATCAAAATACCACATACTTTTTACTTTAAACCCTTCAATATCATGAGGTTTTAATTCAGTACGTGTAATATATTCTTCAATATCAGTATTTCCTGCATTTAATTCATCTTTACCAGCATCTGTGGTATCAACTCTAAAAAGTTTTGCTTCAATCTCTCTTTTTGACAACTTAGTTGTAAAATAAGAGTCATCATAAACCTCTGTTAATTGATCATCTTTAACTCCTTGTAATAAGGTAGCAAACAATGATTTTCTATTAGAAGATGTACTGTTTTCATGGATTGGATAATAATATGGTAGATTTAATCTTTCGTTCAAATCGATATATTCCCATACCACTTTTGCCCAAAGTATATCTCTATCATCAACATAGCCATAAGGCAATGGTTTATCATTATCTGCAAGTAATTGCTCTGCCGTTTTCACTCCAATATCAGAAGGAGTTTTTGCGTTTAACAAATTTGCTTGCGCGCTAACTGATGCAGTTATTAAAACCGCTCCAAATAGCATTACAAAACTTTTCCAATTCATCTTCATTTTATGATTCTTTTAATTATTGTATTTCGACACTTACTGCCGATGCATCTTTTACATTTACGCCAGATACACCTACTAAACTCGATTTTACGTCAAATATTGCAATAATATCTCCAACTCTCGATCCGTTTATGGCACTTTGTGCTTGTCCATTCATTTTACTACCACTAACTGTAATAGTTGCTTTTCCTGGAACTTTCACTTTAAAACTCTTAATTTTAAATTTCAAGTCAAACAAAAAGTCTGGTAACTCAACACGTACAGTCGTTTTAACTAAACTCGATTTAGGCATTTTTACATAACCTGATTCTTTACGAACTGTTGCTAATGGCTTAGGAATGTCTTTAATTCTAAATGTTTGCGAACTACTTACTTTCGAACCATCTGGTAAAGTCCCTGAAGCTGTTATTTTAACTGTTTTGCCTCCTCCTGGAGTCATCATATATTTACCAACTCCTGAAATTTTTCTCAAAGTATTTCCTGGAGCAGATGCTCTTACTAAGTTGTCTGGTATTCCTGGAATAGAAACCGTCATTGGGTTTGGTAAACTACGATATACCACATTCATTTTATCTGCTGCAATTACCGCACTGTTAGGTTTTGGCACTACTGCATAAGTAGTTTCGATAGGAATTTCAACATCTTCTCCGTTTTCTTTAAAGACAAATTTTCCTTTAATAGTTCTTTCTCCAACTGCTCCTACAGGAAACTCTAATACTACTTGTCCTGCTTGTAGGTTTTTCTTTGCTATTTCTTTACCATTAATTTCAACACGAGTTGGTATTAAAGTAGCATCTACTTTTCCTAAATAAACTTTTCCTTTAAAAGTTTCTCCTGCAAAAAATGCAGTTTTTTCAGGAACTACAATTGCTTCGTACTTTTTAATTGAGTTGTCTTGAATTAGTTGTCCTTGTAACATTGCTGATAAAATATCTGATTCAGTCGATTTAATATCTGCTTGCATTGCCGTTAACTTTGTAACGGATGCTACTGCTGGAAATCCAACAAAATTATACGAAATCCAATCCTTAGTAACACCTGCTCTATCAACAACATCAGATATATCAAAACGTTGATTTATCGATTTTACTACTGATGGATACAGCGTGTCTAATTCCTTTATTACATCGCTTTTGTATCCGTTTATTTTATCTAAAAATGCTTGACCGTTTTCAGAAATAGTACCTTTTAAGTAAAAGTATTCATTTAAGAAATCAGCCTTATCCATTGTTTCATAATTAGTTGGATCTTCAAAATCTTCTAGCACTTTACTTTTAATAGTCGCTATGTGATTATATAAGTCTGTAGATAATGCTTTTACTTTTGTAGCCTTTTCGTTTAAAGGTCTATATTTTTCAGCCTGTTCACTTACTTTTTCTGCAAGCCCTGCATACGCATCATTATTCAATTGCGTTGCGGTAATATTTGAAGCTTCAAATTTATCGTTCATAAAGCCAAAAGCTGTTAACACTTCCTTAGACATATTCATTGCAAGCATTGCAATAAATACTAAGTACATTAAGTTAATCATCTTCTGCCTTGGTGATAGTTTTCCTCCTGCCATAATTAATTAGTTTTAAATGGTTAATAATTTATTTTAATACTAATTAATTTTTGTTCATTGCAGATAACATTCCTCCATAAACACCATTTAATGATGATAGGTTAGAAGCCAATGATTGCATTTGCTCTTTCAATTTACCTGCATTTTCAACAGTTTCAGCGTTTATTTCTGTTTGTCTAGAGGCGCTTTCTAATTGCACTTGATATAAACTATTTAAAGATTCCATTTGCGCTGCTGCTAAGGATAGTTGTTCGCTATACTTATTAGTTGCTGCAATTGAATCTACTGCTGGAGCAATATTTTCTGCGGCTCCACTAAAGTTTTGGATACTCGCCCCTAGACTTTGCATTAATCCAACGTCTAGTTTTGCTTCTTTAAGCATGTCATCCAATTTTTGCGAAAGCAATCCTTGTACATCTCCTTTTTCTTCGAGTTGACCTACAGATTTTCCTCCAGCTAATTCTGGATATACTTTAGACCAATCTAAATCATCTTCTACGGGTTCAAACGCCGAAATAAAGAAAACTATTGCTTCTACAATCATACCAATCATAAGCATTTCATTACCATAAGGCCAGTGTAGAATTTTAAATAGTGCTCCAAGAATTACAATTGACGCACCAATACCGTATGCTGCATTAAATAGTTTTTTTGTAGTTTTTGATTGTGCCATAATTTTTTTTGTTTTTAAATGGTTAATTTTAGAGTTAATTATTTATTATTAAGGGTTCAGGTCTGTACCTAAATAATCCTGTGCAGTTCTGAAGCCAATATAACTTCTTGCTGAATCTGCATATTCATAATCTCTGGTACTTACTTCTAAAAAGTATGCTACGTCTTTCCATGAGCCACCTCTTATTACTTTTCTATGATTTTTATCATCTTCTACATTAGGATTCATTGTTGACCCTAAGTAATATGATGCTTCATTGTATGCTGTATCTGTCCATTCTGAAACATTACCAGCCATATTATACAAACCGTAATCGTTTGCATTATATGATTTTGCTTCAACAGTATATAATGCTCCGTCAACTGCATAATCACCTCTTCTTGGTTTAAAGTTTGCTAAGAAACAACCTCTATCACTTGTAGTGTATGAGCCTCCCCAAGGATATGTAGAGAATTCTAATCCACCACGAGCAGCATATTCCCATTCAGTTTCTGTCGCTAATCTGAAGTGTGGTACAGTTGCTAAACGCTTCTTTGTATTCAAGTAGTCATTTTTCTTCTTGGTTCTCCAACTACAAAATGCTTTTGCTTGTGCCCAAGTCACACCAACTACTGGATAATCTTCATAAGCTTGGTGACTAAAATAATCTTGGTGCATTGGATCATTATAAGAATAGTCAAAATCTTTTACCCAAACCGTTGTATCAGGATACACTTCAACAACTTTATGTTTGATATAATCTTTTCTATTTCCTTGATTTCTTGCTGCTGCTTCTTTATCAAGATACGAATATTTATATTTTAATTTTTCAGTCTTTAACATTCTCTTACCGTCAAAACTTTCTTCTATTGGTATGTACATTGAATCTACCATTACTTCTGTATAGTATTCATCTGGAAATTCTGAGGTATCCCAAATCAATTCTTCATCCCAATTTAATCTTCTTTCATCTGGCATTTTATCAGCCATATACTTTTCATACGGAGTCGCATCAGCAGTATCTGCTGCTTTAAACTGATACGCTGCAAGTGGTGATGCTGGATCTTCTGGATCTGAATATAAATCTGCCATTAGAGCTAATTCTGTTCTTACAATAGAATCTCTTACCCAAAAGACAAATTCTTTGTATTCTGCATTGGTGATTTCAGTTTCATCCATATAAAATGGTCTTACTGTAACAGTTCTTGTTGGTGCATTTAATGCTCCTGAAATATCTTCATCTTGTTTACCCATAGTAAATGATCCTCCAGGAACTAATGTCATTCCAAATGGTTTTTCAGCATTCCATGTGCTTTTTGATTTTATTCCAACCAATTCTCCTTTGTCATTCTTACCACAACTATAAACTATAGTAATTAACAGTATGTATAATGATATTTTTTTCATAATAAAATGTATCTCTTTCTAAATTCGCGTAAACGTAAATATTATTTTCTTAATAACAATTTAATTTGTTTTTATTTTTTAAAAAAACCTTTTTAAAGGATTTTTTTTAATGTTTTGTACCATCTATCAGGAATTTCCTGTTCGTTTGTATTCAAATAATCTTGGTACGTACATGGTATTAACGAATGTCTTTCGTATTTATTATTATTAAAGTTAATTTCCATCCACCATCTTCCACTTTTATGACTCTTATAAAAGTTTAAAACTTCATCTTCCATTGGTACTATAAACTTCTGATATTTCTCTTTCGTTCCAAACGGATAATCATTGGTTCTACAATTTACTCCTTCTATAAAATACCAAATAGCTTGCGCTATTAACTGTGAAGTTTGTGTTTTATTGTCTAACTTATAATTAAATTCATAAATCCCAAAAGAACTTACTTTATCACTTATACCTGCATAGCGTGAAATAGCACAAATATCTTCTCCATAAAAACCGTTTGGTGTTGCATTATTATTTGCAGGAGCCTCGCTATTTCGTATTGCACTTATATCAATAGACACAATATCTGCATCACGAAGAATTGGCTCTACTATTTCTATCTTATTCACGACTTCTCCTAATCTATAGGCGTCAAAAAACAAATCATTAATTAAATCTATTTCTTCTTGCGGATTGAAAAAAGTTTGGTAACCAATATTACTAAAATTGAATAAATTATTTGGTTTTTCCATCACAATAGAACTTAAATACGATTGTGATGTTACGCCATCTTGAATGCTTCCAAAGTCAAATTTATTATCTATAGATACAACATTCACCATTTGCTCTAAACTATCATACGCACGATAATTTGCATACGTCAAGTCTTGACTTCCTCCAATAATTATAGGAATAATGTTTTGTTTTAATAAACTTGAAAGTAATTCTGAAACTGCAAAATAAGTGTCTTCTACAGTATTTCCTTGTGGAATATTGCCTAAATCGACCATTTTGGCAATCCAACTTCCAGGGAAAAGTTGATATATTTGTTTTCTGATTTCGCCTAACCCTTGACCTGTTTCTTCATTATCCACAGCTCTACGACCTTCTTCAACACCGACAATAGCAAGACGTATGCCTTCTAAGTCAGGAATACCATTCTGTTCTGAATGGATGTCGATATGATGACCAAGCGTTTGATCTGACTGCAACATTAAATGTGCGAGTACAGCATCTTCAACTGGACGTAAATAATCAAAACTCATATTGATTTGAGTCGTTTTGGGGTTAAACAATATGGCGAATGTAATAAATTATTTCTTTTTCGCTACTTTTTTCTTTGTTGTTTTCTTTTTTACTTTCTTTTTAGGTGCCTTTTTCTCAATGATAGCTTGCACTTCTTCAAGTGTTAATTTATCGGCTTTTGTTGTTTTTGGCATCTCAATTTTTATCTTTCCTTTGATAATGTTAAAACGTCCCCAACGAGCCTTCTCTACTCGTATTCCTTCTTCTTCCCAATTATGAATTACCTTATCAATCTCTTTCTGTTTCTTGGCTTCAATCAATTCAACAATATTATCAAAAGTTAAATTATCAAAATCATACTTCTTATTTACATTGATAAACATGCTATTCCATTTGATAAATGGTCCAAAACGACCAACTCCTTTTTGAACAGGAAGATCTTCATATTCAGCAATTGGAGCATCTGCCTTTCTTTTTGCTGCAATCAATTCAATTGCTCTGTCTAAATCAACTGTCATAGGATTTTCTCCTTTCGGCAACGACACAAACATACTTCCAAATCGTACATAAGGTCCAAAACGACCATTTGAAACAATTACTTCTTCACTTTCGTAATTACCAAGGCTCTTTGGCAATAAAAATAAATCTAAAGCACCTTCTAGATTGATATTCCCTAAAGTTTGACCTCCTTGTAAACTTGCAAATTTCTTATCTTCATCTTCTCTGTCTCCTATTTGAACCATTGGCCCGAACTTCCCTAAACGCACCAAAACTGTTTTTCCTGATTCTGGATGCTTTCCTAAAATACGTTCTCCTGATTCACGTTCGGCATGTTCTTTTACATATTCTACTGTTGAATGAAAATCATCATAAAAATCTTTTATCATTTTTATCCAATCTTCTTTTCCTTCAGCAATATCATCAAAATCTGATTCTACTTTGGCCGTAAATCCGTAGTCAAGAATATTGGCAAAATTGGCAACTAAAAAGTCATTTACAATGTTTCCAATATCTGTTGGAACTAACTTTCCTTTGTCTGAACCAACTTTTTCTGTCAAATCTTTAGATTTAACATTTCCATCTTCTAATTTCAACTGAATATACGCTCTTTCAACACCTTCAACTACTCCTTTTTCAACATATCCTCTTCGTTGTACAGTAGAAATTGTTGGTGCATACGTTGACGGGCGACCAATACCAAGTTCTTCTAATTGTTTTACCAATGATGCTTCTGTAAAACGACCTTTTGGTCTTGTGTAACGTTCTGTCGCAGTAATGTAGTTATCGTTCAATAATTCTCCTATTGCCATTTGCGGTAACATTCCATCTTGCTCTTCATCTTCATTATCGTTTCCTTCAAGATATACTTTTAGGAATCCATCAAACTTTATTACTTCACCATTTGCAGTAAAAATCTTATCGTTTTTAGCGTTTTCAATTTTTACACTTGTACGTTCCAATTGCGCTTCACTCATTTGAGATGCAATGGTACGTTTCCAGATCAAACTATACAACCTATCTTGATCATAATCAATCGAAACCGAATGACGATCCATATTTGTAGGTCTAATTGCCTCGTGTGCTTCTTGTGCTCCTTTAACTTTCGTTTTAAAATTTCTTGGGTTGCTATATTGCTCGCCATACGAAGATATAATCTCTGCTTGTGCGGCATCTTTTGCATCATTTGATAAATTCACACTATCAGTTCTCATATACGTTATCAACCCTGTTTCATATAAACGCTGCGCCATCATCATCGTTTTCGCTACAGGAAAATATAATTTTCTTGACGCCTCTTGTTGTAATGTTGATGTCGTAAATGGTGCTGCTGGATGTTTTTTTGCAGGTGTTTTCTTTAAGTCTGATACTGAAAAGTTAGTTCCAAGACATGAGTTTAAAAAATCTTCTGCTTCTTTTTTTGCATCAAAATTCTTTGGCAATTTTGCCTTAAATTTCTTTCCGTTTTTATTAGCAAATTCTGCATCTACTCTATAAGATGCCTTAGGTTCGAAACCTAAAATTTCGCGTTCACGCTCTACAATCAATCGTACTGCAACAGATTGCACACGCCCTGCAGATAATCCTCCTTTTACTTTACGCCACAAAACTGGTGATAATTCATAACCAACCAATCTATCTAACACTCTTCTTGCTTGTTGTGCGTTTACTAAATTGTAATTTATCTCTCTCGGATTTTCTACAGCATTTAAAATTGCTTTCTTTGTTATCTCATGAAAAACAATACGTTTTGTATTCTCTTCTTTTAGTTTTAGTTGCTCTACCAAATGCCATGCAATTGCTTCTCCTTCTCTATCTTCATCACTTGCTAACCAAACTGTTTCTGCTTTTTTCGCCAAACTTTTTAATTTTGAAACAACCGCTTTTTTATCGGTTGATACAATATAGTTTGGCATAAAATCACCATCTACATTTATTCCTAATTCCTTAGAAGGTAAATCTGCAATGTGCCCAAAACTTGATTCTACTTGAAAGTCTTTTCCAAGGAATTTCTCTATTGTTTTTGCTTTTGCAGGGGACTCAACTATTACTAAATTCTTTGCCATATACCTCTCATTTTTAATCAAAATACAACTTATATATATGTGTTATTTTGGATTGCAAATGTAGATAGTTTTTTTTAAATTCAAATTTTTTGTTTGATTTTCTACTATATCAACCTACAAAATAGCATGTTAAATTTCTGCCAATTTGTCATATTTTTAGTTTTTTGGTTGTATCTTTGCAAACCAATTTTGAGATATGGCAAGTGAACATGCAATAGAAGAAAAAAAGCAAGGTCAAACATTAATAACCAAACAAAAAGAAGGTAATTCTAAAAAATTATTTATTGAAAGTTATGGTTGTCAAATGAACTTGAATGATAGTGAAATTGTCGCTTCCATCCTTTCAGAACAAGGATTTAATACAACTCAAAATTTGGAAGATGCAGATTTAGTTTTGGTAAATACTTGTTCAATTAGAGAAAAAGCAGAAACTACAATTCGCAAACGGTTACAGAAATATAATGCTGTAAAACGCATCAATCCGAAGATGAAAGTTGGTGTTTTGGGATGTATGGCAGAACGACTGAAAGAAAAGTTTTTAGAAGAAGAAAAAATTGTTGATTTAGTTGTTGGTCCAGACGCATATCGAGATTTACCGAATTTATTACAAGAAATTAACGAAGGAAGAGATGCTATAAACGTGATTTTATCAAAGGATGAAACCTATGGAGATGTATCTCCTGTACGTTTAAATTCAAACGGAGTTTCTGCATTTGTATCTATCACAAGAGGTTGCGATAATATGTGTACTTTTTGTGTAGTTCCTTTTACTCGTGGACGTGAACGCAGTCGTGATCCACAAAGTATTTTGAAAGAAATTCAAGATTTAGTTGACACTAATTATAAAGAAGTAACGCTTCTTGGTCAGAATGTTGATAGTTTTTTATGGTACGGAGGAGGACTCAAAAAAAACTTCAAAAAAGCCTCTGAAATTGCACAAGCAACTGCAATAGATTTCGCACAATTATTAGAAATGTGTGCAACGAAGTTTTCAAAAACAAGATTTAGATTTTCAACATCCAATCCTCAAGATATGGATTTGAGCGTATTGCATACAATGGCAAACCATCAAAATATTTGCAGATATATTCATCTTCCTGTTCAATCTGGAAGCACAAGTGTTTTAAAAGCGATGAATCGCCAACACACACGAGAAGAATATATGGAGTTGATTGACAATATCCGTAAAATTATTCCTGATTGTTCTTTGAGTCAAGATATGATTGCTGGTTTTTGTGGAGAAACAGAAGAAGATCATCAAGACACATTGAGTTTAATGGAGTATGTAAAATATGACTTCGGATTTATGTTTGTATATTCTGAAAGACCTGGAACTCCTGCGGCAAAAAAAATGCCTGACGATGTTCCATTGGATGTTAAAAAACGTCGATTAACAGAGATAATTAATCTACAGCAAAAGCACGGTTTATATAGAACTAAGCAATTTGTTGGAAAAACAGTCGAAGTTTTAATTGAAGGCGAATCAAAAAAGTCTGACAAACATTGGAAGGGAAGGACTTCACAAAATACAGTTGCTGTATTTGAAAAAGAAAATTACAACGTTGGAGATTTTGTGAATGTAAAAATTAGTGATTGCACCAGTGCAACCTTAATTGGAACTGCTATTGGATATTCAGATAATAATTAGCGTCTGTCATTCCTGCGAAGGCAGGAATCCAGAAGAAACAAAAGTATAGGTTCCTGCCTTCGCAGGAATGACAAATAAATAAAAATGGAATCATTACAAGTCATAAAACAACGCTTTGGAATTATCGGAAACGATATGCAATTAAACCGTTCACTTGAAAAAGCGATACGTGTTGCGCCAACTGATATTTCGGTTTTAGTAACAGGAGAAAGTGGTGTTGGAAAAGAAAGTCTTCCGAAGATAATACATGCATTATCACACCGTAAACATGCAAAATATATTGCTGTAAACTGTGGTGCAATTCCTGAAGGAACTATTGATAGCGAATTGTTTGGTCATGAAAAAGGAGCATTTACTGGCGCAACATCTACAAGAAGCGGTTACTTTGAAGTTGCTGATGGCGGAACTATTTTTTTAGACGAAGTTGGAGAGTTACCACTCACAACTCAAGTGCGCTTATTACGTGTTTTAGAAAATGGCGAATTCATAAAAGTTGGTTCGAGTAAAGTGCAAAAAACAGATGTAAGAATTGTTGCTGCAACGAATCTTAAAATGATGGAAGCCATCGAAAGAGGAAAGTTCAGAGAAGATTTATACTACCGTTTAAGTACTATCGAAATTGATTTACCTCCTTTACGTAATCGAAAAGAAGATATTCACTTGTTATTTAGAAAATTTGCTTCTGATTTTGCTCAAAAATATCAAATGCCAACAATTAGATTAACTGATGATGCAGTAAATGCATTGGTAAATTATAATTTCCCTGGAAATATCCGTCAGTTGCGAAATATTGCTGAGCAGATTTCCGTTATTGAAGAAAACAGAACGGTAACTCTCCAGCAATTGGTAGAATATTTACCTCAGCAAGGTAGAAATTTACCTTCAGTGATTTCAAACAGTAAGTCAAATTCTGATTTTGCTAACGAGCGAGAGATTATGTACAAAGTCTTGTTTGACATGAAAAATGACATTAATGATTTGAAGAAATTGACGCTTGATTTATTACAAAATGGCAACAATTCTGAGTTTCAAGAAGAAAATCAACATTTAATAAAAAAAATTTATCGTGAAGAGCCTTCAGAAGTTGAAAATAAAGTAGAAGTTGTATATCCTCAGAAAACAACATATCAACAAGAAAAAACGGAGCAATATGACTTTTCTGAAACTATAATTGAAGATGAAACACTTTCGCTGCAAGACAAGGAATTTGAAATGATAAAAAAATCTCTTGAACGTAACAAAGGAAAACGTAAATTAGCGGCAAAAGAATTAGGTATTTCTGAACGAACGCTTTATAGAAAAATAAAACAATATAATTTGTGATTGACGATTGACGATTGACGAAATTTTGAATAAAAATATTAAATGAAAAAAATAATAACCTTTTTTGCTTTCACGCTACTTTTAACTACTCAAAGTTGTGGAATTTACTCGTTTGGAGGCGTTACTCTTGACGATCGTATTAAGACTGTTCAGATTGATTATTTTGCAAATAATGCTTTGTTGATTGAGCCAACTTTAAGTCAGCAAATGACATTGACATTACAAGATTTATTTACAAGTCAGACAAATTTAACTTCTGTAAATAGCGGAGGAGATATTCATTTTGAAGGAGAGATTACAGGTTACAGAATCAACCCTATGGCAGCAACTTCACAACAAACTGCCGCTCAAAATAGACTGACTATTACCGTAAATGTTCGCTATTACAACAAATATGAAGAAGATAATGAGTTTGAACGTTCGTTCTCTTTTTATTATGATTATCCAGCAAACTCACAACTTACAGGAAGCGTTCTTGAAGATGCTTTTTCTGAAATTTTAGAACGAATTACTCAAGACATTTTCAATGCCTCAGTAACAAGTTGGTAAATGAATATAACTGATTTTACATATCTAATTAACAATCCGAAAGAAATAAATAAGGAATATACCAAGCAATTGGAAGATGTTATTACTGCTTTCCCTTACTTTCAGCCTGCAAGAGCATTGTACCTGAAAGGATTGAAAAATCAAGATAATTTTAAATACAATCAAACGCTAAAAAATACGGCCGCTTACACTACTGACAGAAGTATTTTGTTTGAATTTATTACGTCTCCTTTTTTTACTGATGAAGTCATAAATACTGAAGAAATAGATGTAGAATCTATTGAAGTAATCCATCAAAAAATAGCCGAAACTACTTTTACATCCGAGGAAAAAAAATCTATTGAATCTCTTGAAATTGGAAAACCAATTGAGTTTAAAAATGACGAATCGCATTCTTTTAATGAATGGTTACAATTAGGATCTTTTAAACCAATAAAAAGGGGAGAAAAAACAGAAGTAATAGTAGAAAATCAAGAAGAAAAAGTTGATTTGATTGATAAGTTTATCGCTAAAAAACCAAAAATAAAATCTGTAAAAAATGAGGTTTACAATCCAATCGCTTTAAAACATGAGCCTATTGATTACAACACCTTAATGACAGAAACGCTTGCAAAGGTTTATTTAGAACAAAAAAAGTATAAAAACGCTATTAAAGCATATCGCATTTTAAGTTTGAAATATCCAGAAAAAAGTAGCATCTTTGCACACCGAATTAAAGCAATAAAATTATTAGATAAAAATTAGATTATGAGTTATACGATATTTTTAGTATTAATTATAATTGTAGCTGTGCTACTTGTATTAATAATAATGGTTCAAAACCCTAAAGGTGGAGGATTGTCATCTTCATTTGGTGGTGGTGGTGGTGGATCTCAATCAGTTGGTGGTGGAGTTCAAAATACAACAAGTTTTTTAGACAAGAGTACTTGGACACTTTCAATCGCATTATTAGCATTGGTATTATTATCAAACTTTGCGTTACCAAACAGAAGTAATGCACCAACAAATACAACAATTCAAAATACACTTGACGACAGAGAAATTCAAAAAATTCCTGCTGAAGAGCCTGCAACTACAACACTTGATTCTATCAACTAATATGTAGTTCACAAAAATATTAAAATGCTGACGTAAATGACACGTTGGCATTTTTTTTACAATTTGACAGATAATTCTATTTGGCATACTTTTGGAAATTAATAAATCAAACAAATAACAAACTAAAATTATTTAAAAATGAGTAAAGTACACATAAAACCATTAGCCGATAGAGTTCTTATTGAGCCAGTACAAGCAGAAACTACTACTGCAAGTGGAATTATTATTCCAGATTCAGCAAAAGAAAAACCACAAAAAGGAACTGTAATTGCAGTTGGAAAAGGAACAAAAGACGAGCCAATGACTGTAAAGGTTAAAGATACTGTTCTCTATGGGAAATATGCTGGAACAGAATTAACCGTTGATGGAAAAGATTATTTAATAATGAGAGAAAGCGATATTTTCGCAGTTCTTTAAATTTGTTTAATCGTTGATTTTTTTATGCGTGTAATTGTAAGAATGTCACGATTATATAACTCAACAATTAAATCATATACTAATTAATAAATTGTTTCTGTAAGTAAAAAACTTACGATTACACAATTCAACAAATAAACAAAATACAAAATAAGAATGGCAAAAGATATAAAATTTGATATAGAAGCACGTGATGGATTAAAACGTGGCGTTGATGCATTGGCAAACGCAGTAAAAGTAACATTAGGACCAAAAGGACGTAACGTAGTTATTGGAAAAGCATTTGGCGGGCCAGTAATCACCAAAGATGGTGTAACAGTTGCTAAAGAAATAGAATTGGAAGATCCGTTAGAAAATATGGGAGCGCAAATGGTTAAAGAAGTTGCCTCAAAAACCAATGATTTGGCTGGAGACGGAACTACTACCGCGACTGTATTAGCACAAGCAATTGTAAAAGAAGGCTTGAAAAATGTTGCAGCTGGAGCAAATCCAATGGATTTGAAACGTGGAATTGACAAAGCAGTTACAGCTGTTGTTTCGGATTTACAAAAACAATCAAAAGTTGTTGGAAATAAAACGGAAATGATTAAGCAAGTTGCTTCAATTTCAGCAAATAATGATGAAGTTATCGGTGATTTAATCGCAGAAGCTTTTGGAAAAGTAGGAAAAGAAGGTGTAATCACTGTGGAAGAAGCAAAAGGAACTACAACGTATGTTGATATTGTTGAAGGGATGCAATTTGATAGAGGATATTTATCTCCATACTTTGTTACTAATACCGAAAAAATGTTGGTTGATTTAGAAAATCCATATATTTTATTATTCGAAAAGAAAATAGCATCACTAAAAGATTTACTACCAATTTTAGAACCAGTTTCTCAAAGCGGAAAACCGCTATTAATCATTGCTGAAGATGTTGAAGGTGAAGCTTTAGCAACATTGGTAATGAATAAATTACGTGGCGCACTTAAGATTGCTGCAGTAAAAGCACCAGGATTTGGAGATCGTAGAAAAGCAATGTTACAAGACATCGCAATCTTAACTGGTGGAACTGTAATTTCTGAAGAATTAGGCTTATCATTAGAAAAAACAACTATTGAAATGCTTGGAACTGCAGAAAGAATAACGATTGATAAAGACAATACAACGATAGTTAATGGAGCAGGAAATGCAAAAACAATTAAAGAACGTGTAAGTCAATTAAAATCTCAAATAGAAACTACCACTTCTGATTACGATAAAGAAAAATTGCAAGAGCGTTTGGCTAAATTGGCTGGAGGCGTTGCCGTTCTTTATGTTGGTGCAGCAAGTGAAGTGGAAATGAAAGAAAAAAAGGATAGAGTTGATGATGCATTACATGCAACAAGAGCAGCCGTTGAAGAAGGAATTATTGCTGGCGGTGGCGTTGCACTCGTAAGAGCAAAATCGGTTTTAGAAAAAATTACAACCAATAACTTAGATGAAATTACAGGTGTTAAAATTATCGATAGAGCCATTGAAGAACCACTACGCCAAATAGTAGAAAATACAGGAAAAGAAGGTTCTGTTGTAGTTTCTAAAGTATTAGAAGGTAAAGGAGACTTTGGCTACAATGCCAAAACGGGCGAGTATGTAAAAATGCTAAAAGAAGGAATTATAGATCCAACAAAAGTAACACGTATTGCATTGGAAAACGCAGCATCGGTTGCAGGAATGATTCTTACTACAGAATGTGCGTTGGTTGACATTAAAGAAGATGCTCCTGCTGGAGGAATGCCTCCAATGGGCGGAGGAATGCCTGGAATGATGTAGTGGCGAATTGCTACTGATAGGTATTAAGGATTCGGTTTGACATAAAACTGAAAACATACAGATAAAAACTAAAAAAACCACGCAATCGCGTGGTTTTTATGAATTACACTTTTTCTAGTTCTTAATGATCATGACCTTCATGATTATCTTCCATAGATACTTTTTTCTCTTTTAGGTCCATTTTACAAACAGGACATTGTCCAGGTTCAGTATAACTCTTACCGTCTTCACAATCCATAGGGCATTGATATACTGCTGTTGCTACTTCTTTTTTCTCTTCTTTCTTTTCTGACTTACAAGAGGTCATTGTAAATCCTGCTGCGAAAACTATCGCTAATACTAAAACTAATTTTTTCATTTGTTTAAAAATTTAATTATTATTCTATTATTTCTTTTACACTCCCACAATTTAGCATTTTATCTCCAAAATAAGGGTTTTTTATTTCTTTTTCTAAACTCAACCAATATGCGCCTTTATTATCATTAGCCATCGGACAAAATTGATTATAAATTTCTTGATTTACTCCAAATAATTGAATAGCACTTGTAAGATGTGAAGATAAATGTATAAAATGATCTCTTTGCTTTTCTATTTCTGTTACATCAGCAATTGAATTTGCTGAAGATTTAATCTCTTTTTCAACTGTCATCCAATGAGTATGTGCTGCATTATCTTTAAGTAATTTCATATCAACTTTTCCTAAACTTGAAATAATTACACTTGCAGCATCTTTGGCTAAATCAGGATTATCATTAACTAAGGCGTTTTTAAGTTTAATATAATCATCAAAAACCGTTTTTAATTGATTTTGAAATTTTGAATCTACCGAAATCCTACTAACAATTTCCTTTTCAACAATATCTTTAGAACTTTTATTTTGGTTCATCATAGATCTTTTACCTTGTAACTGCGCTGTAGCATCTATTGTAAATGTGCCGTTTACAACAATTTCTTCATCACCTTCTAATCCTTTTATTACTTCGTAGTTTTCTCCCATTTTAGAACCTAGCGTTACTTCACGCATTTCAAAAATTGGTTCGTCAGGTGTTGATTTTACATAAACTACTGAACGTTTTCCTGTCCACAAAACTGCAGATGCAGGAATCAATATTGATTGTTTGTCAACAATAGAAGGTGCTATTCTCTGTACTTTTCCTTCAACAAACATTCCTGGCTTAAAAAGACCCTTTCTATTATTTAAAACTACTCTTAATTTTATTGTTCGTGTTGCATTGTCCAAAATTGGATCTATAAATGATACTTTTGATTTAAACTCTTTCGCAGGATAAGCATTTGTAGTCACTACAACTTCTTGCCCCTTTTTAAACTGTGATATTTGATTTTCATACACATCAAAATTTGCCCAAACTGTATTTAAATTTGATATTTTCAATAATGGCGCTCCTTCCATTACATGATTCCCTTCTTCAACCATTTTCATACTTACAACTCCAGATACATTCGCATAAATTGGAAAATTAGCAATTGGCTTTCCTGAAATCTCGATACTGTTAATTTGCTTCTCAGAAAGTTTCCATAAATTTAATTTTCCTCTAACTGCCTTATAAAGAGCAGGCTGAGATTCTTTTAACGATGCTGCTGTTAATAGTTCTTGCTGTGCTGCAAATAATTCTGGAGAATAAATACGTGCTAACAATTTCCCTCTATTTACTTTTTCTCCAACAGAACTAACATATAACCTCTCTATTCTACCTCCAAAATGTGCAGTTTGAACGGATGTTGCATCTTCATTCTCAACAATTTTTCCCGACAATTTTATAGCATTACTACCTATTTGATTGTTTGAATCATTAATGGTAATTGTTTGGATATTTGCCAATGCCATTGCGTTTTCTGACAATTTAAATTGATCTTCCTCAAGACCATCTGCACCAACCTCAGCAGGAATTAAATCCATCCCACAAATAGGACAATCGCCTGCTTCAGGCTGCATAATTTGTGGATGCATTGAACATGTCCACATTTGATTGACTTTTTCTTCTGAGTGATTCTGAGTAGAATCATTAATAGATGAATTTGCAAAAAACATTTTCCCTAAAAATAGTCCTACAACTATTAATCCAATATAAATTAGATATTTCTTCATTTTGTTATTATTTTACTATTTATCTTTTTCTTCTTAAAAATTTTCCTAACAGATAGTGATGATGTAAGTCATAACAAAAATCTGCTAAAACTGATGTGTTTTCTTATTTTTAATCCTGTACGTCTTTACTATTATTTTAATGAGATGCTTTTCTAATATTTCTTGATGAAGAATGCGTTTTTGTAATTTGCCATTTTCCATCAATTTTCTTTAAGTCTGAAGTTGCTACACCTTTCTTTTTAATGACTCTTCCTGGTCTTCCTTTTTCTTTATTTTCTTTGATGTCTATAGCATAGTTATATGTTTCGGTAGTGAAAGCATACGGCGTTTCTACAACAACATCAATTTTATAATTTGAAAAAATAAAACTATTAAAATGATCTAATTCAGGTCCTAAATGATGATCTAAATAATTTGCATACGTACCTTCACTTCCTCCAGATTCAAATACAGTTGCATCTTTTGTGAAAAGTTCCATTGTACCTTCGGTTGTTAGGTTTTGAATGGCATCCTTGTAACTTTTCATTACTGCGGCTACCGCTTCTTTTTCTGTTGAAACATCCACTTTTTCCACTTCAATTTCCTCCTCAATTTTACTTGCTTGTTCTTTGCAACTTACAAAAGTTAAAGTTACTACTAATACAACTGCGATTGCTTTTAATTGTGTTTTCATTTTTAGTTATTTAATTATTCGTATATTTTAATTTATTATTAATTGGAACGCTGACATTTCAATTCTTAGCTTATTTTACTTCAAAAGGAAAACTTATAGTTACCTTTTCCCACGATAAAGAAATAGCACCTTCAGTTTCATTTTTTTTAGTTATTTTATATTCTAAATGTTCTTGTATGTTTTCAGACAATTTTTGGCTGACAGTAAACCTTAGTACATCTTCTTTTTCATCATATTCGTCTTTGCCGTGTTGTTCCCAATTTTTATTAATCATAATTGTCCAATCTCCTTTTGAAGGAATCGTAAAAAATCCGTATTTCCCTGCTGGAAGCGTTTTTCCATCAATCTGTAAATCTTTGTTGGTTTCAATCCACGTAGCCATATGTGCGCCTGCTTGCCATACATTATTATAGCCTACTAAACCACCAAATATAATTCTATCTCTAACTCCTGGCGAAGAATAATCGATATGAATATGCGCATCACCAACCATAGCCATTGTGGAAGTATGAGGACTTAAACTCTTCTTTTTCTTCGTGCTTTCAGTTTTTTTAATTTGATGTTCTTTATGATTCGTTTTAGAATCCGTTTTTTCCTTAATTTCAGACTTACATCCGAAAGTTAAAAGAATTACTGCTACGCTTACTATTTTTAAATACTTCATTTATAGTTATTTAATTGTTCTATTTATTTTTATAACGAGTTAATCAATTCGCCAAAAGGCATTTGCTAATCGCAAGTTATTTATCATTTAGTCCAACTCCACACCACGCAATCGCAGTGAATTTACAATTACCGAAAACGAACTAAAACTCATTGCTGCTGCGGCTATCATTGGTGATAATAAAAGCCCGAAAACTGGATATAACAATCCTGCAGCAACAGGAATACCTAATACATTGTATATAAATGCAAAAAACAGATTTTGTTTGATGTTTCGCATTACTTTAGTTCCTAAATTTTTGGCTTTTACAATTCCCATCAAATCGCCTTTTACTAAGGTTACTTCGCTACTTTCAATCGCGACATCGGTTCCTGTTCCCATTGCAATACCAACATCTGATTGTGCCAATGCTGGTGCATCGTTAATTCCGTCTCCTGCCATTGCAACTACTTTTCCTTCTTCCTGTAGTTTTTCGATGACTTTTAGTTTGTCTTCTGGCAAACATTCAGCTTGAAAAGAGGCTAAATTTAACTCATCTGCAACCGATTTTGCCGTTCGGGCATTATCGCCTGTAAGCATAATTACTTCTACACCATTTTTTTGTAGCGTTGCAATGGCTTCTTTACTGGTTGCTTTAATAGCATCGGTAATGGTTACGTAGCCTTCAACAGTTCCATTTACCGAAATGTACGAAACCGTTTTACCTTGTTTTTGCTCTTCAATAACTTTTTCGTTTAATGCTGTTGGCAATGTAGCATTTATTTGCTTCATCAATTTATTATTTCCAACGGCAACATCTTTTCCGTCAATAGTTCCTGTAACACCTTTTCCCATAACGGCTTCAAAATTATCTGAATCGGATAGTGATACATTTAATTCTTCAGCCTTTTTTACAATTGCCTCTGCTAATGGATGTTCGCTATATTTATTTAATGATGCTATTAATTTTAATAAACCTGCATCATTTTCATTTTTAATATTTACCACCTTTTCAACGGATGGCTTTCCTTCGGTTATCGTTCCTGTTTTATCTGTGATTAGCACATCTACTTTGTTTAAATTTTCCAATGCTTCGGCGTTTTTAATTAACACACCATTTAATGCGCCTTTACCTACGCCAACCATTACAGACATTGGTGTTGCCAATCCTAATGCACACGGACAAGCAATTATCAGTACAGCAATGGCGTTTACAAAACCAAATTCCAATCCGTATTCTCCTCCAAAAATATACCAAGCAAAAAATGTTATTATGGCAACTACAATTACTATAGGTACAAAGTATTTAGAAATTTTATCGGCTAATTTCTGAATTGGTGCTTTACTTCTACTTGCATTATTTACCATTTGTATTATCTGCGAAAGCAAAGTTTCTGAGCCTACTTTTTCGGCACTCATTACAAATGATTTTGTTCCGTTTATCGTTCCTGAACTCACAGCATCTCCTACATTTTTATCTACAGGAATTGGTTCTCCTGTTATCATAGATTCATCTACATTACTATATCCTTCGGTTATTTTTCCGTCCACAGGAATTTTTCCTCCTGGTTTTACACGTAGTAAATCTCCCTTTTTGATACTGTGAATGGAAATTGTTTTATCGCCTTCTGGTGTTACTAAAGTGGCTTCGGTTGGTGCTAATTTCAAAAGTTCTTTAATCGCTCCGCTGGTTTGACTATGCGCTCTGGCTTCTAATAATTGCCCAAGTAAAACTAAGGTTAAAATTACGGTTGTTGCTTCAAAATAAACATAAACCGTTCCTGCTTCGGTTTTAAACTGATCTGGAAAAACGTCTGGAAAAAACATCGCTACAATACTGAATAACCACGCAACTCCTGTACCAATTCCTATTAAAGTGAACATATTTAGGTTCATTGTTACAATAGATTTCCACGCTCGTTCAAAGAACATCCAACAGGCATAAAACACTACTGGAAGTGATAAAACTAACTGTATCCAGTTCCACGTTTGTTGTGAAAATATTTTTGCAAACGGATTTCCTGGAATCAATTCTCCCATTGCAATGATAAAAATAGGCCCTGTAAAAAGCGTGGCTATTTTCATTTTTGAAAGTAATTTTTGGTAGGTTTTGTCTTCTTCGCTTTCCGATGGTTCCATTGGTACTAAATCCATTCCGCAAATAGGACACGATCCCATTTCGTCTTTGATTACTTCTGGATGCATTGGGCAGGTATATTGTACTGTTTGTACCGCTTGTAGTTGTTCTACTAAGTCCATTCCGCAAACTGGACAACCAACTTGTGAGGTGTATGTTTTATCGCCTTCGCAGTGCATTGGGCAATAGAAAATTCCGTTTCCGTCTTTTACAATTGCACTTGAACTATCTGAACTACAACACGATAACTTTTCTTCTTTTTCAGAGTCACAGCAAGAGGTTTTTTCTGCTGTTTTTGTTGTGCAACAAGAGGTTTTTTCGTCATTTGTTTTCATTGTTATTGTATAATGTAATCCTGCTTTTAATAAGGTTTCTTGTAATTTTTCTAATAAAACGTGTGAAATCATTTCTATAATAACTTCTTCTTTCTTTACATCTGCTGTTACTTTTGTAATTTCTTTTAAATTATTTAAAGCACTTTCTACATTGGTTTTACAACCTGTGCAGGTCATTCCTGATATTTTGTATGTATGTTTCATAATGTTATATTTTCAAAAACAAAGATTACTTTAATTTAAGATTTTTTTATGCATAATTTTGGTTAATGTTTATACTTTTTATGGTTTTACGTCCACGTTTACTAAACTTTTAAAGTTTAGTAAACGTTAAAATCGCCAAGACAATCCGCCACCAGCACCAAAACGATTGTCATAACTTGCCATTAAAGAAAAATTTCTTGATAACATATATTCTGCTCCAGCACTCCAAACAGTTTCGGATTCAAAATTAATTCCCGTAGGAAGATCATTTATTAATCCTACATCAAATTGATATTCATAATAGCCAAATACCGAAAATCTTGGGAAAAGACCAAAACTTCTTCCTAATGAAATTCGTGGTCTTAATTCGCTATCTATACGAGCGTCCAAACTAAACATATAAGGTGTAAAATACCGAATACCTGCAACTGCAACTGTATTAAACTCCGTTAGATTGTTTTCTTCATTTTCGGTATTTACGCCTCCAAAAACGGTTAAATAATCGTGCAAATAATATTCATACGTAAATTCGGCTTCCAAAATCTTATTCCAACCATATTCAAACGAAGCGTTAAATTGATTTCTGATATTTGATGTTGTCAAGTTTATTGCCGCCATATTAGATGCAACATCGAGTAATCCCCAAGAATAGTATTTATCGGTTTTTGCTATTGCTACAGATACAGGATAATTTTCCATTCTTTTATCTCGTGGTGTTTCATAAGTAAAAACACGAGCCATTCCGCCCATTACGTGATAGAGAACGTGACAATGAAAAAACCAGTCGCCATATTCGTTACCAAAAAACTCTATCGTTATTTCTTCCATTGGTGGCACGTTTACAGTATGTTTTAATGGTGAATAATCTCCGTTTTTATTCAATACTCTAAAAAAGTGTCCGTGCAAGTGCATTGGATGATGCATCATTGTTAAATTATTCAGTGTAATTCTGGTAACCTGATTTTCTTTGATTTTTATAACATCTGTTTCAGAAAGAGGCACGCCGTCCATACTCCAAATGTAACGTTGCATATTTCCTGTAAGGTTTAATAAAATTTCTTTTACTGGAATATCTTTAGAAAAATTAGTTTTTTCAGGCGATTTTAAATAATCATAATTATATTCTGAAAATATATTCATTTCTTCCATTTTCATAGTACCTTTTTCCATCATCTTTGTTTTGTCCATACTTTTCATCTGCATAGAATCATTTGGCATATCCATTCTATTATTTTTCATTTTTGAAGATTTCTTCATTCCATCTTTCATTTCATCATTCATCCCTTCATTCATTTTATCATTTTTTTTACCTTTCATCTGCATACCAAATTTCTCTTTCATCTCATAGCGATTGTCTATTTTGGGACGGAATTTTAAGGCATAAGCACCCATTTTCATATCCATTTTCGCCATTTTTTTCATCATCCCAATTTTGTCTGGTCTTTCAATACTTTCGGCTTTGAGTATTTTTCCTGTTCCTAAAAACGCTGATGCTGTTCCTGAACCATCTTGTGCTGTGATTTTAAATTCTATTTTTCCGTTTTCTGGAATGGTTACAATAAAATCGTAGGCTTCGGCAATAGCAATAAAGGTTTTGTTCTTTTTAATTGGGACAACATCTACTCCGTCATTAGCAACTAATAATGGGTCTTCGCCACCAAATGTCATCCAAAAATTGGTGGATGCGGCTGCGTCAATAATTCGTAAGCGTACTTTTTCTCCTGCTTTAAATTCGGGATATTCTATGGATTGTTTTCCATTAATTAAGAAGGCATCATAGTAAATATCGGCAATATCTGCACCTTCCATTCGCCCTTTCCAGAATTTCATTTGTGCGCCAAAAGCACCTCTTTTAATCACTTGGTTTAAAGGTGTTGCTGTTCCTTTTCTGAAATTATACCATTCTGTGCCCCGTTTTAGATTGCGTAATACTTCCATTGGTTTTTCGTTTGTCCAATCGGATAGCATCAATACTAAATCGCTGTCATATTCTAATGTTTTCTTTTTAGGATGAATTATAAACGACCCAAAAATACCTCTTTGCTCTTGTAACATTGTATGGCTGTGATACCAATATGTTCCTGAATGCTTCAGGGCAAACTCGTATTTAAATGATTTTCCAGCAGGAATTGGCGGTGTTGTTAAGTGAGGAACGCCATCATAAAAATTGGGTAGTAAAAGTCCGTGCCAATGAATTGAACTTTCTACATCCATTTCATTTTTTACATTGATGACCGCATATTCACCTTCGGTAAATTCCAATACTGGTCCAGGAATACTACCGTTTATGGTCATTGCCATTACTTCTTTTCCTGACATATTCACTTTTTCTTGCCTAAGCGTTAGTGTGTACTCCTTTACAGGAAGATTGTCTATATTTCCTTCTACAGATTTTTCTTCTTGGGCATTTAGGCTGATGCTTATAAGCAGTAAAAATATAGAAACTATGTTTATCGATTTTTTCATAATTTATTCTTTTGTTGTTGAATAATTGTAATTTTAAAGTTATGTCATTCCATTCATTTCTTCCTCATCCATTTCCATATACATTTTCCCTTCATTATCTGTATGTGATTTCATAAAAAGATATTGAGAAAGAAAAATAAGGGCAATTCCAATAGTGGCAACTACAAGTACAAAAGGGTC
This sequence comes from Flavobacteriaceae bacterium, assembly GCA_021647835.1. Taxonomy (GTDB): domain Bacteria; phylum Bacteroidota; class Bacteroidia; order Flavobacteriales; family Flavobacteriaceae; genus Urechidicola. The sequence continues at coordinate 53,624 of JAKITY010000001.1, forward strand.
ACTCACATATTTTAAATAGATAAATGCAACCAAAACAATCACATCCATTACTATTGCAATTAGCGGAATAATTGGATTGAATTTCACTTCTTTTCTAAGATGTCTAAAAAGTCCCCAATGAATAGCAATATCCATTATTAAATAAAAAATAGCACCAATGGAAGCAATTCGTGTTAAATCGAACAAAATAGTTAAAAGTATTGCCAAAGAAACCGTGAAAATTAAAGATGGGTTTTTAAGGTTTTTTATACGATTTAAGTTAGGTACTTGTTTCATATTACTTAACATTTCTAACATTCTTGAAGCTGAATATACACTCGCTATTACTCCAGAAACGGTTGCAATAATGGCAAGAAAAATAGTTAGTACAGAACCCCATTCGCCAAATACAGGTTTTGCCGCAGCTGCCAAAGCATAATCTTTTGCCACAATAATTTCTTCAATACTTAATCCGCCAGCAACCGATAATGCCAAAGTAACATAGATAACTGTACAAACTGCAATTGAAATAATAATAGAACGTCCAACATTTTTATGCGGATTTTTAATATCTCCTCCTTGATTGGTAATGGTAGTAAACCCTTTATAAGCAAGAATAGATAAAGCCAATGCTGCAACAAACCCAAAACCTTCAGGTAAAGATTGACTACTTGCTGATATATAATTACCTGCAATAGTAGGTAAACCTGAAATTACCAAACCTGAAATTGCTAAAACTGCAATACCTGCTATTTTAATAATAGCGGTTATAGTGGCTGATGCTTCTATAACCTTATTGCCTGAAATATTAACAATATAGGCTATTGCTATAAGTAGCACACCCAATACAGAAGCATATCCTGTATATTCTTGCGGAAACAGTCGCAAGGTATAAGCACCAAAAGTGCCTGCAACTAAACTTTCTGCAACAACCATTGACACATACATTAACAAAGAAAAAGAACCTGTGGCTGTACCTGGACCATAGGCTTTTGTTAAAAATTTTGCAACACCACCAGAAGAAGGATATGCATTTGAAAACTTAACATAAGAATAAGAACTAAAACCTACAACTATTGCACCTGCAACAAACGCTATAGGAAATAAATCACCTACTAATTCAGCAATTTGACCCATAAGCACAAAAATACCAGCACCTATCATCACTCCTGTGCCTAAAGAAACAGATCCAAGTAAAGATAATTTTTGCTTTTCTTGTTTATGATTTTTCATTTTATTTATTTATTTCTAAAATATTTTGAAATGACAAATACAATTACAACAAATGCCGACATCATTTTAAATACTGAAATTATTCTTGCTCTTTGGGTTTAAAATTTCTAATAATTAACCTATTACTTTTTTCGTAACTAAAGTAACTTATTGTCCAATTTATGCCTACCATTAGTCTATTTCTAAAACCGCTAATAGACATTAAGTGAACAAATGACCATAGCAACCAAGCAAAATAACCTCCAAATTTTAATTTACCTAAATCGGCAACTGCTCTACGTTTTCCAACAGTTGCTAATGAACCTTTGTCTTTGTATTTAAAAGAAATAAGTGGTTTTTTTTGAATGATATTTATAATATTTTTGGCGACAATCTTACCTTGTTGTATTGCAGGTTGAGCAACTTGCGGATGCCCTTTAGGTGTTTCTTTTGTAATAACAGCAGCAATATCTCCCATTGCAAATACATTATTCAGTTCTTCAACTTGTAGATGTTGATTTGTTTTTAGTCGGTTGCCTGCAACCAAGTGTTTTTTATCAATCCCTTTTGGTAACTGTCCTTTAACTCCTGCTGTCCAAATTAGGTTTTTGGCGAGTAATTGTTTGCCACTTTTAGTTTTAACAATATTACCATCATAATCTGTTACAATTTCATTTAAAAAGATTTCTACATCTAATTCTTTTAGATATTTCAATGTTTTAGTAGATGCTTTTTCAGACATTCCTGAAATAAGTTTATTAGAGCCTTCAACTAAATAAATGTTCATAATGGATGCTGGATATTCGGGATAGTCTTTAGGAAGAATGTACTTTTTAAATTCTGCTAATGCTCCAGCCATTTCTACACCAGCAGGACCACCACCAACAATTACAAAATTGGTTAACGCATCACGTTCATTATCATTACAAGTAATGGTGGCTTGTTCTAAATTTTGAAGCATCATATGACGAATATTCAGTGAATCTCGAATATTTTTCATTCCTAAACTATGCTTTTTTACATTTTTCATTCCGAAAAAATTAGTAGTTGTGCCTGTTGCTAATACTAAATAGTCGTATATTAAACTTCCTTTATTGGTTTGAATAGTTTTTGTTTCGGGTTTAATTTCTTGAACTTCTACTAATCTAAAAACAACATTTTTATAACCCAAAATTTGTTTTCTAAACGGAAAAGCAATACTATCTGGTTCTAATCCACTAGTTGCAACTTGATACAATAATGGCTGAAATTGATGGTAGTTATTTTTATCTATCAATACTACTTGTACATTTTGTTTTTTTAAGCCTTCAATTAAAGATAAGCCCGCAAAACCTCCACCAATTATTACAACTCTTGGTAAGTTTGAATTTGGCAAACATATTGTTGTTGCTTCTTTGCAAGTGGTATCTTTATACATTGGTATTGTATTTATAATAAGTATAATTCTATTTTAAACTTTTCTTGTGTGTAATTTTAGTTAAATTGTATCTAATTTTTTTCTTTTTCCTGTATTTTTAAACTGCGTAGGTGTTATTCCTGTTACTTTTTTGAATTGTCTTGATAAATGTTGTGGACTGCTATAATTAAGTTCATAAGAGATTTGACTTAAGGTTAGTTCTCCATAAAGCAGTAGTTCTTTTGCACGTTCAATTTTTTGTTTTATCGTGAAGTGTTCTATTGTTTCTTCTTCTATTTCTGAAAACACTTTGCTTAAATGAGAATAATCTACGCTTAAATTTATAGTTAGAAATTCTGAAAAATTTTGAGTTGATGGTTTTTTTCTTTGATGATGTATAATATCTATAATTAAAGATTTTACTTGGCTTGCTATTTTTGCATCACGAGTTTCAACCAATTCAAACCCTTCTTTTTTTAGCATCTTTTTGAGTTTTCTTTTGTTTCCCTCTGAAATCCCTTGCTGAAATTGTATTGTTCCTAATTGAACATCTATAAAGTCAATATTATTTTTTAACAGTTCTTCTTTAATCACTTTTATACAGCGATTGCAAACCATATTTTTAACTATTATTTTAGTGTTTTTTAGTTTCACTTTTTCTAAAGATTATCTCTTAAATTATCTAACCATTCTGTAAGCATTTTTTTATCTTCTTCAGAAAATTTTGCTTCGCTGTGCATTAATGTATAGGACGACAATGGCATTTCGTCATCTCTAATCTGACTCATAATTGATTTCAACTTACTTTTTTGTCTGCGTTTAGAATAATCTGCAAACTCACTAAAATTTAGTTCTGCTTTTGCTTCATTAATATGATCTTCTAAAAACCAAGCAATTGGCTGTATTTTATTGTACCACGGATAGTAGGTATTGTTACTGTGGCAATCGTAACATGAAGCTGTTAGTTTTGCTGCGATATTTTTAGGAGGATTAAAGGTTGTTATAAAATCTGTTTTTGAAACAATATCGTTTTGGTTGTATTTTTTTGGTATAAACTGAATAGCAATGAATACTATAAATAATACAAGCCCTATTTTTTTTATGTATCGTTTCATTTTTTTTATTTTAAGTTAAAACCTACAAGGTTTTTGAAACCTTGTAGGTTCAGTAAACTAAACTTAGTTAATCTGCTTTTTCACACTACCACATTTTAACATTTTCGCTCCAAAATATGGATTTTTGATTTCTTTTACTTCACTTAACCAAGAAGCACCTTTGTTATTATTTGCCATTGGACAAAAATCTTGATACAAGGTTTTTTCTGTTCCTAATAGCGTAATTAAATCGTCCATATCTGTACTCAACACTTCAAAATGTTCTCTTTGATGTGCGATATCACTTTTTACAATATGTGCTCCGTGCTCTTTTGCACTTTCCATTATTTCCATATATTCTTTGTGTGTATCGCCAGACAATTTGCTCATATCAAATTTAGAAAAAGCAGCAACCAACGCAGTTCCTCCTTTTTTCGTTGCTACATTATCATCTGAAACTAAACCATTTTTAATTTGAATATACGCATCAATAATTGGTGTTGTTGCTGCATTCTTTTGAGAAGTTGCACTAACATCTCTTGTTTCTGAAGCCTTATCACCATCATGATGTCCATCGCTGTTATCGTGTCCTGCTTCCTCGTGCTTCATATTTGAATGATCATTGCCTTTCATTTCTGTTTTCTGAGCATCTTCTTTTGGTTGCTCCTTTTTACCATCTTTACAAGATATTACTGTTACTGCAATAAATAATATTGCTAAAATTCTTGTTGTTAATTTTAAACCTTTCATTTTTAAATAAATTTCGTGTTAATTAATGCTTGTGACCACTATGACCCTCTTTTTTCTTTGTAGATATTTTCATTTCTCTATCATATTGGCAACATCCTGGTAAAGCGTTATATGATTTCTCGTTGGCTTTTACTAGGTTAGTATCATATCCAGAAGCAGCAATAGTTCTATGAATTATTGATAATTTTGTTTTGGAAGCATCAAAAGAAACTACCATTTTTTTGCTTTCCTTGTCCCAAACTGCCTCCGAAACACCTGCTACGCTTTTTGCTGCTTTCTCAATAGTTGATTTGCACATTCCGCAATTTCCTCGAACGCCAAATGTGGCATCTTCAGTTTTAGATTGTGCAAAACTCATTGTAATTGTTAAAACGAATACGATTGTTGTTAAAATTGTTTTTCTCATTGTTTTTAAATTTAATTTGTTAAATAATTGATAATTGTTGTTTGTAAATAATACTTTTTAATAGATTCTATTTGATTGATTTGAAATTTTAATTGTAATTCTTGAATGTCTAAAACATCAATAAAATTAATCCTTCCTGTTTCATAACTTCTGATCAAAATATCTTCAGCGTCTTTTGCTTGTTTTAGATTTTTTGATTGTATATTGTATTGAATTTTAGTTGCAATTCTATTATTTATGGCTTTATCAAAAATTGTCTCAAGATTATTTAGTCTATCTTGTTTTTGAGCCGTAATTTCTTCTTGTTTCCACTCGTTTTGCTTTGTTTTTGATTTGTGTTTTTTATTGAAAATCGGAATTGAAAGCGTAACCATTGGCATTAAAATATCTTTTCCGTTGTCACTAAAAATTAAGTCTGGACGTTCTGAAACGGCAATATAGTCTAACCCAAAACCAATATTTGGTGCGCTTTCCTTTTGATTTAGTAATTCTGATTGTTCTACTGATTTATATAACTTATCAAACCTAATGAGTTCTGGGTGTAATTGTAAATTTTCTGCTAAAAACATAACTTCATCTGAAGGGATAACCAACTCATTCACAACCAATATTTCAATAGATTTATCACGGCTCAATAATTTATTAAAATTAGTTTGCTCTGATAAATAATTTTGCTCCAACACCTGTTTTAATTGCTCCAATTCATTTTGTCTCATCTGTAATCTCAACACATCAACCACCGATGCTTTACCTACTTCAACAAAGGTCAGTGCCATTGTTTCATAGGTTTCTAGTAAATCGATATTCTCAAGTAAAACTTTTTGCTTGGCTTTAATTGCATACATATTATAGTATGATTGAGAAACCGAAGCAACTAATTTACGCTTGGAGATAACAATATCTTCATACTTAGCATCTGCCAATGAACTTGCATAATTTTCTCGCGCAGTAATAGTTCCAAACCAAGGAACCATTTGTTTTGCTGAAATTTTAAAACGTTGCGCTCCTGTTCGCGTTTCTGGTTCGCTTATAAAATATCCTGCACCAATTTCAGTATTAGGAAATGTATTCACTTCATTTTTCTTTTCTGATGCTATCTTATACTGTAATTCAAATTTTTGAATCTTTGGGTTATTTATCAACGCTTCTTTAATATATGTTTCTAATTCTTGGCCTTGTATCAAAAGAGAAAAGAAAAAAGAAAAAAGAAAAAATACTATTTTCTGGATTTTATATTTATTTATTTCATTCATCTTTTTTAATTTTTTAGTTTTAATTCTTTCATCCAACTAAATAAAACTGGCACTACAAATAGCGTTATTAATGCAACAAGCATTCCTCCAAAACTTGGAATTGCCATTGGAATCATAATATCACTTCCTCTTCCTGTTGATGTTAGTATTGGCAACAATGCCAAAATTGTAGTTGCTGTTGTCATCAAGCAAGGTCTTATTCGTTTTTCTCCTGCTTCAATTACCGATTTTCTTATTTCTTCTTTTGTTTCTGGTTTATTTCTATCGAATATTTGCGTAAGATACGTTGCCATTACTACGCCATCGTCTGTTGCAATTCCGAATAGTGCTATAAATCCTACCCAAACGGCGACACTTAAATTTATTGTTTTTATCTGAAATAACTCTCGAAAATCTATTCCAAAAGTAGTAAAGTTCAAGAACCAATCAGTACTATATAAACCAATCATAATAAATCCTCCTGCAAAAGCAACTAAAATTCCTGTAAACACTAAAAGTGATGTTGCTATGGATTTAAACTGAAAATACAATATCAATAAAATAATTACCAATGCTAAAGGCACTACAATAGAGAGTGTTTTTTCGGCACGTAATTGATTTTCGTACGTTCCAGTAAATTTATAGCTTATTCCTTTTGGAACAATTAATTCGCCTCTATCTATTTGTCCTTGAATTGCTTCTTGAGCAGTTTCAACTACATTTACTTCAGCAAAACCATCAACCTTATCAAACAATACATAACCAATTAAAAAAGTATCTTCACTTTTAATTACTTGTGGCCCTTGTTCGTATCTAATTGTTACCAATTCTTTTAACGGAATTGGATTTCCTTTTTTGGTTGGCACATAAATATTTCCCAAGTCCGTTGGGCTTGTACGCAACTCTCTTGGGTAACGCACACGAACACCATAACGCTCTCGTCCCTCTACGGTTTGCGTTAACATTTTGCCTCCAATGGCAACTTCTAAAATAGATTGTACATCTTGTATTGCCAAGCCATAACGTGCTATTTTTTCTCTATCAATGTCTATCAACATATACGGTTTCCCCACAATTCTATCAGCAAAAACAGCTTCTTTTTTAACGCCTTCAACTTGTTTTAAAATACCTTCTAGTTTTACACCAAAGGCTTCAATTTCCGCCAAGTTTTGACCTTTTACTTTAATTCCCATTGGCGCACGCATTCCTGTTTGAAGCATTACCAATCGTGTTTCTATAGGTTGTAATTTTGGTGCTGATGTTACGCCTGGCAATTTTGTAACTTTTACGATTTCTTTCCAAATATCATCTGTAGATTTTATATGTTTTCGCCAATTTCTATAATAATCTCCATCATCATCAATAATTAGATTTTTGGTTGCTATTTTTGTTCCTAAAGTTATATGTCTTCCGAATTTCGTTTCAAACAGTCCATCTTCATTTACTTTAAATTTTAAACGTTCTCTGTCTTTGTCTTGCTTATATTCTGGCTTATAAATAATTACATTTTCATACATAGATAAAGGAGCAGGATCGAGCGCGCTTTCTGCTCTACCTGCTTTTCCAACTACGGTTTGTATCTCGTTGATTGTAGCAACTGCAATATCTAATTGCTGTAAAACGCGTTTATTTTCTTCAAGACCAGAATGTGGCATTGAGGTTGGCATCAGCAAAAAAGAACCTTCATTTAATGATGGCATAAACTCTTTTCCTGTATTGCTCCAAATATTAAATCCTAAAAAAACAATTAATGTTGGAAGACTTAAAAATAAAAGTTTGTTGTCTAAAGCCCAAGTTAAAATACGCACATAATATTTTTGAAATAAAGTAAAAACGCCTAATAATCCGAAACAAATAATAGAGACAAAAATAATATTCGAAATAATTGAATAATCTAAACCTAATGGTCGCCAATAAATCCCTAACAGAATGACAATTGTAATTGCCGAAAGTAATACGTTTACGGTATTTGCCATTTTTTCTGACAATACTTCTCTACTTTTCAAAATACTTGAAATTGCAAATCCAATAAGAATAAGCCCGATATAATGTCCTTTAATTATTGCAAAAACTCCTAGTAATGCTAAAGTAATATTTAATATAAATCCAAATTTCTTTTTAGGTGATTTCCAACCAAATAGCCAAGAAGCAAAAGGCGGAATTAAAAATAATGCAACTATTACAGAAGCTACTAATGCCATTGTTTTTGTGGCTGCTAGTGGTCTAAATAATTTCCCTTCAGAACCTATCATTGTAAATACTGGTACAAAACTGATAATGGTTGTAGAAACTGCTGTTAATATTGCGCCCGAAACTTCTTCGGTTGCAGTATAAACAATCGAATTCATAGAGCGTTTGACCTTGTCTAATTTACTTTCATCAATGTGTCTAATAATATTTTCGGTAAGAATAACACCAATATCGACCATTGTACCAATGGCAATGGCAATACCAGAAAGTGCTACAATATTGGCATCTACGCCAAAGAGTTTCATTCCTATGAAAACCATTAGCACTGCAACTGGCAATAATCCTGATATTAAAGAGGAAACTTTGAGATTGAAAACCATCATAATAATGACCAAAATGGTAATTAATATTTGTAAGGTTATTGCTTCATTTAGTGTTTCTAGTGTTTCTTCAATAAGTTCTGTTCTATCATAAAATGGAATGATGGTTAATTGTGATGTTCTTCCATCTTTTAAAACTTTTGAAGGCAATCCTGTACTTATTTCGGCTATTTGTTTTTTAACATTGGTAATTACTTCCATTGGATTTGACCCATAACGCGCCACAACAACACCACCAACAACTTCAGCACCTTCTTTATCTAATATACCTCTTCGTTGTGCTGGTCCTAAAGCAACTTTGGCAACATCTTTCAGTAAAATTGGCGTGAAATTTTCGGAGGAAACTACTGCATTTTCTAAGTCTTCAACCGATTTTATATAGCCTAAACCACGAACTAAGTATTCTACTTGGTTTATTTCTATTGTTTTTGCACCAATATCTTTATTTGATTTCCGAACAGCATTTACAACTTGCTGTAAGGTTATATTGTATTCTTTTAGTATATCTGGATTTATATCAACTTGATATTCTTGCACATAACCTCCAATACTCGCTACTTCCGAAACACCACTTGCCGATGACAATGCATATTTTACATAATAATCTTGTATGCTACGCAACTCATGTAAGTCCCAACCACCAGTTACATTACCTTCTTCATCTCTACCTTCTAGCGTGTACCAAAATATTTGTCCTAATCCTGTAGCATCTGGACCCAAACTTGGTTGGACACCTTGAGGCAACAATCCTTTTGGTAGTGAATTTAGTTTTTCAAGGATGCGGCTTCGACTCCAATAAAATTCTACATCTTCTTCAAGAATGATATAGATTGATGAAAATCCAAATGCCGAAGAACTACGGATTGTTTTAACTCCTGGAATTCCTAATAATGAAGTTGTTAACGGATAGGTTATTTGGTCTTCTATGTCTTGTGGCGAACGACCGTCCCATTTTGTGAAAACTATTTGCTGGTTTTCGCCAATATCTGGAATGGCATCTACAGCCACAGGATTTCTTGGAATACCAATATTATCCCAGTTAAATGGCGCCGTTGAAATTCCTAACCCTATAAAAAGGGCTAATAATAAAACTGCTACGAGTTTGTTTTCTATAAGAAATTTGATGCTTTTATTTAGCATTGATTTTAATTTTTAAACTTAGACATTAGTGTTGAGAAAACACCGAATACAGAAATTTATCCTAATGGAATGTATTCATCGGATAAAAGAGTCAATAGTTTAAAAATCAAATTAAATAAGTCTCGTCAAGTTTATGTATATCCTTGACGACCAAAGGTGGAGAATAATCTCTATAAGAACTAATATCATTTTCTAAAACTTCAAAAAGAGAAATATATGAGTGTATGTATGAAACAATGAAGGCTTGCTGCTCAAAACGAAGTGTCTCTAAAGCCGTTTTTAACTCATCTTGACCTTCAATTACTTCTTGTTTTTCAGTACAGCAGTTCTTTTTAGCAAGCGAACAATCTTTATCTGAGGTGTTTTTTTTCATCTCCATTCCACAACTTTTTGCAGCCCCAAAAATGGTTGCATCTACTAGTAAATCTCCGCAATAATGCTTATTTACAGTAAAAGACAATGTAGAGAATAATACTACAAAGGTTAGTGAAATTGCTGTTATTTTATGAAAAAACTGCTTCATTATTAATACAAATGTATAAAAAAATGTTATTACTCATCTAAAAATTATGTTAAATCAAGCAATGAATCATTTTTTTTTACAACTTATAACAATAAAATAAATCATGGCAAGTAAGAAAAAAATCAAGATTATATTAACTGGAAATTTTGACAATCCTCAAGATGCGTTTAACTTTTTTGATAAAAACAGTAATGGAGCATTATCAAAAAAAAAAAATGTAACATTGCTTAAAGAAGCAGAAATTAGTGGTTATGATTTGATGACGATAATAAAGTTGATTGGAAAGAATTTAAAACAAGCAATTAGCGAGATGTAATCGTTATTGAGAACTCTTCTTTTGGTAGTAAAATGCTGGTAAAAGTATCAGTAAAAAAATTGGATGGATTAGCATTCTTCTGACATAGAATGCTAATAAATATCCTGAAGAAAATTCTGTTTTTAGTAGCACTAAATATACAATTGAAAGAACTATAAATGTGACTATATAAAACTTTACAGAGAATGCAATCAATTGCTTTTTTTGAAAAAATAAGTAAATAATCGCTAATGAAATTAACGTATTGATTGAATTTCTGAAAAATAAATTCGTAAACAAATTACCTGTTATAAATTCAGGAAAAATACTCGTTAAATAATCATTTTTAAAGAAATTTATAAAAGGATCATAAAATATTACTGATGCAAATGAGCGCACTAAAATCAGTAAGAAAAATAATGCTATAATCAATATAATTCTTAAACTTTTATTCATCTTTTTTATTGATTTTTGCAAACTTATTTACCCAAATGATCCATAATAAAAATACCATTCCGTAAATAACTGCTGGAAAAAATAAGGAATGCATCACATCTTGGTATTCTGGTCGATGGTAAATTATCAATGCCAATGCTACAATTCTAAAAATATTGGTCATATATATCAATATCATCCCAAAGATGCCATATAAAATCGTAGCCTTTATACTTCCTGAAAATGCAATTATGAATGCCAAAAACAAAATCATAATACTTATACTCGTACAGCCTTCAACAATCTTTACCACATATTTTTCATTGACCATAAACATCAATGAAAGTTCTTGATAATTTTGATCTGTATAAATATCATAGCCAAACCATTCTGCAACAATTTCAGAATGATCAGTAACCATTTTCGTAATTGGTGAGCAAGAAAAAATATCACTTTTTTGCTGTGTATTGTTCAAATAAAGAGAATACAATCCTGTGAGTGAAAAATACACTACAAAAAATTTGAGCAAAAATTGTATGACAACTTTATTTTTTTTCAATGAAAAAGGTTTTAGTTTTGCTTCAAATTTAAACAAACAAATGCAAATCGACTTCTTAAAAAACAAAATCATCTCAATTATTAGCAATTCTGAGTCGAAAGAGGATACATTACAATCTATTTGTAATTTTTTAAAACAAGAAATTGACTACTATGATTGGGTTGGGTTTTACTTTAAAAATGGTAATAAAAATGAATTAAAATTAGCACCGTTTGCAGGAGAACCAACAGAACATACTATTATTCCATTCGGAAAAGGAATTTGCGGTCAAGTTGCTGTAAGTAACAAAAACTTTGTTGTACAAGATGTAACAGAACAAAACAATTATATCTCTTGTGGATGGAAAATAAAATCGGAAATCGTAATTCCTATTTTTAAAAATGATGAAAATATTGGTCAAATTGATATTGATTCTCATACTAAAAATCCGTTTACAAAATCTGACGAAGAACTTTTAGAATTCGTTTGTGAACAAGTTGCTGAAATTGTTTAAAAGTTCGTTTTTTATTTTATAGTTAAGGCTAAATCCTTTTAGTAATTTTGTGCGAAACCACACAACTCACAAAATGAACGCTACAAAAACAGCAAAATCAGCACTTATTTCAGTATTTCACAAAGATGGATTGGCACCAATCGTTAAAAAGTTAAACGAACTTGGAATCACAATTTATTCTACAGGAGGAACAGAAAAATTCATCACAAAATTAGGAATTAACGTAGTTCCTGTTGAAGATTTAACATCATATCCATCTATTTTAGGCGGAAGAGTTAAAACACTACATCCAAAAGTTTTTGGAGGAATTTTAACAAGACGTGATAATGAAAATGACGTTGCACAAATAAATGAATTTGAAATTCCAGAGATTGATATTGTTATTGTTGACTTATATCCTTTTGAAAAAACGGTTGAAAGTGGCGCACCTGAGCAAGATATTATTGAGAAAATTGATATCGGAGGAATTTCTCTAATTCGTGCAGCAGCAAAAAACTTTAAAGATGTTATTTGTGTATCATCTGTTAATGATTATGAAGAGTTTTTACAGTTGATTACTGATGGAAATGGCAGTACAACTTTAACCGATAGAAAACGATTTGCCGCAAAAACATTTAATGTTTCTTCCCATTATGACAGTGCTATTTTCAACTACTTCAATAGCAATCACGAAATCGCTACATTAAAAATAAGCGAACAAAAAGGACAAGTATTGCGTTATGGTGAAAATCCGCATCAAAAAGGGTTTTTCTTTGGCGATTTAGATAAAATGTTTGATAAACTGCACGGCAAAGAACTTTCCTATAATAATTTATTAGATGTTGATGCTGCGGTAAATTTAATGTTAGAGTTTAAAAATGACGCGCCAACATTTGCAATTTTAAAACATAATAACGCTTGTGGATTGGCACAACGAGAAACAATCTATCAAGCCTATATCGATGCGCTTGCAGGAGATCCAACATCAGCATTTGGAGGAATTTTAATTTCTAATGTTGAAATCGACACAAAAACTGCTACTGAAATTCATCAATTATTTTGCGAAGTTGTTATTGCCCCTTCTTTTTCTGATAAAGCATTAACTATATTAAAAGGAAAAAAACACAGAAGAATCCTCTTACAAAAAGACATTGACTTGCCTAAAACTACTGTTCGAACTTGCCTAAATGGAGTATTGGTACAAGGTAAAGATTTAAAAACCGATGTTTTAGAAGATTTAACTTATGTAACCAACAATAAACCATCCGAAAAGGAGTTAGAAGACTTATTGTTCGCCTCCAAACTGTGTAAACACACGAAGTCAAACACTATTGTTCTTGTAAAAAACAAACAACTTTGTGCCAGCGGAACTGGTCAAACAAGTCGTATTGATGCGTTAAATCAATCTATTATTAAAGCAAATCATTTTAATTTTGATCTAAATGGTGCTGTTATGGCAAGTGATGCATTCTTTCCATTTCCAGATTGTGTGGAAATTGCTGATAATGCGGGAATTAAAAGTGTTATTCAGCCAGGAGGTTCAATAAAAGACCAGTTATCTATTGATTATTGCAATGAAAATAAAATAGCAATGGTAATGACTGGAACAAGGCATTTTAAACATTAATTTTATTACATTTGTAATCAACTCCAAAAAACAGTTAGAATATGGGATTTTTTGACTTCATGACCGAAGAAATTGCTATTGATTTAGGAACGGCAAATACGCTTATCATCCATGATGGTAAAGTAATTGTTGACGAACCTTCAATTGTTGCAATTGACCGCCTTACCGGAAAAATACTTGCTACAGGAAAAAAAGCAAGTTTGATGCAAGGTAAAACTCATGAAAATATTAAAACTGTAAGACCTTTAAAAGATGGTGTAATTGCTGATTTTGAAGCATCAGAATTGATGATAAAGGAGTTTATCAAGAATATACCAACGATAAAAAATAAATTCTGGACACCATCTTTAAGAATGGTTGTATGTATTCCTTCAGGAATTACTGAAGTTGAAAAACGTGCCGTTCGTGATTCTTGCGAACACATGAATGCTAAAGAAATATATTTAATTCACGAGCCAATGGCAGCAGCAATTGGTATTGGGGTTGACATTACAGAGCCCAAAGGAAATATGATTATTGATATTGGTGGCGGAACTACAGAAATTGCTGTAATTGCTCTTGGAGGAATTGTTTGTGATAAATCTGTAAAAGTTGCAGGAGATGTTTTTACCAATGATATTGCTTATTACATGCGTACACAACACAACTTGTATGTTGGTGAGCGCACGGCGGAAAGAATAAAAATTGAAATTGGTTCTGCAACCGAGGATTTAGAAAATCCACCAGAAGATTTATTAGTACAAGGACGAGATTTATTAAGTGGTAAACCAAAACAAGTTCAAGTTTCTTATAGAGAAATTGCGAAAGCATTAGACAAATCTATTTTAAGAATTGAAGATGCTGTTATGGAAACACTTTCTCAAACTCCACCAGAATTAGCTGCAGACATTTACAATACAGGAATCTACCTTGCAGGTGGAGGTTCTATGCTTCGTGGTTTAGACAAGCGTTTATCTCGAAAAACAGATTTACCTGTTTATGTTGCAGAAGACCCTTTAAGAGCAGTTGTTAGAGGTACAGGAATGGCTTTAAAAGACCTTGAAAAATACAACAATGTTCTATTGAAATAATAAGAAAAATACATGAGACAGATAATTAGGTTTATTGAAAAGTATCGGTACTTTTTACTGTTCTTATTCTTAGAATTTTTTGCGTTGTTCTTTACCATCCAAAGTCACTCTTATCACAGAAGTAAATTTGTTAATTCTGCCAATCGTCTTACTGGAGGAATTTATGATAAATTGAATTCTATCAATGAATTTTGGAATTTAAAATCTGAAAATCAGCATCTTTTAGAAGAAAATACACGCTTAAAAAATATACTTTCTATCGAATCTATTAATTCAATTAACGAAATAGATAGTACAACACATTATAGAGATTTTTATTACTCTTCTGCCAAAATAATTAAAAACGATTACACCAAACGAAATAATTATTTATTGATTAATAAAGGCTCAAAAAATGGCGTAACTTCTGAAATGGCAGTTGTAAATAGCAAAGGAATTGTTGGAGTAACTAAAAGCGTATCAAATTACAAAGCTACGGTAATCAGTATATTAAATGAATATTCTCATGTCAATGCTAAACCAAAAAACAGCAATCACTTTGGAACACTTTCTTGGGATGGAAAAGGTTATAAAACCATACAACTCGAAGATTTACCAAGACAAGCACAACTAAATATTGGAGACACAATTATAACTGGCGGAAAATCTATTATATTTCCTGAAGGTATTTTAATTGGAACAATAAAAGGCTTTGAAAAGACCGATAATGTTTATAACTCTATAAATATCACACTGTTTAACGATATGAGTTCATTGAGCAATGTGAATATTATTACTAATTTACAACGTAAAGAAATTCAACAATTAGAAAAATCAAACAATGAATAACAATGTAATTAAACATATCGTTTGGTTTGTACTATTCATTCTCTTACAAGTATTGATATTCAACAATATTAAACTTTTTGACTACATAAACCCTTATGTTTATATCGCTTTTGTCTTCTATTATCCACTCAAAAAAGAAAAAGGTACATTTTTATTTCTTAGTTTTCTACTTGGTCTTTGTATAGATTTTTTCTCTGATACAGGAGGAATTAATGCAGCCGCTACATTGCTCATTGCTTATATCCGAATTCCTGTTTTATCAACTATTTTAAGAAAATCTGATTTCGATTTTCTACTATTTAATATCCGTTCTATTTCTTTTGCTAAATCATTTTTATACATTCTTACTCTTACATTCATTCACCACCTAACACTTTTCTCATTAGATTATTTTAGTTTAAATGAATTCGGAAGTATCATCTACAAAACAATAATAACAGCTGCATTTACTATTTCTCTAATCTTTATTGGCATCATATTATTTACTAAAAAAAGATAATATGCAAAGAGGAGGCTTACTATACATATTCATTATACTTGTTGGAATTATCTTTATCGGACGCCTATTCTATATCCAAATATTAGACAATCCGTATCAAATATCTCCTCTTAACAATGCATCTATCAAAAAAGTATATGATTATCCTGAAAGAGGATATGTTTATGACAGAAATGGAAAATTATTAATTGCCAATCAACAATCTTATGATTTAATGATTATTCCGAGAGAAGTAAAACCGTTAGATACTACAGAATTTTGCGATTTATTAAGTATTGATAAAACTTTTTTCTTAAAGCAATTTAAAAGAGCAGAAAACTATTCTACACGCCTACCTTCAACTTTTGTAAGTCAAGTTTCTAAAAATGATTATGCATATCTGCAAGAAAAATTACATAAATTTAAAGGGTTTTATATCCAAAAACGTTCGATAAGAGATTATCCAATGAAAATAGCCGCAAATGTTGTTGGTTATATTAGTGAAGTAAATGAAAATCAAATTAAAGAAAATAGTTATTATCAACAAGGAGAATTGATTGGTAAAAGCGGAATTGAAAAAACCTATGAATCCTTTTTAAGAGGTATAAAAGGAATTAAGCATATTCAAAAAAATAAGTTTAACAAGGAAATTGGCTCTTTTAAAGGAGGAATTTACGACACACTCGCAACTCCTGGAAAAGATTTAACCTTAACGCTCGACGCTGTTTTACAGGAATATGGGCAAAGATTAATGGCAAATAAGCGAGGCGGAATTATTGCCATAGAGCCATCAAGTGGAGAAATCTTAACCTTAGTTACGGCACCATCTTATGATCCAAATATGATGGTTGGTAGAAAACGATCTAGAAATTCTGTCAAATTCTTTGGAGATACTATAAACAAACCAATGTTTGATAGAGGTTTACAGGCTGAATATCCTCCAGGATCGCCATTTAAAATTCTCACAGGACTCATAGGACTTCAAGAAAATGTTATTGATGAAAGCACAGTTTTTACGTGTAATCGTGGCTATAAATATGGACGAAAAGGATTTATGGGATGCCACGCACATGCAAGTCGAGTGCAATTAAATTTTGGGATTTATACATCTTGTAACTCCTATTTTGCAAATACATATAGACGCATCATAGAAAAGTACGACACTCCAAGAAAAGGCATGAATACTTGGAATAAGCATGTTGAAAGTTTTGGTTTAGGAAATTTTTTAGGATATGATTTACCAAGTGGACGAAGAGGTCTTATTCCTGATGCTGATTATTATGACAAATGGTATCCTGCTAAAAATTGGACAGCAACATATACGCTTTCAAACGCAATAGGTCAAGGAGAAGTTTTAACGACACCTATTCAGTTGGCAAATATGACTGCTGCAGTTGCTAATAGAGGTTTTTATTACACGCCACATATTGTTAAAAACATTAAAGGAGAAACTATTGATAAAAAATTTACAACAAAGCACATTACAACAATTGATAAAGAACATTTTGAACCTATAATTCAAGGGCTTTTTGATGTATTTGAAAACCCAAAAGGAACAGCCTATTATTCACGAGTAAAAGGAATTGAAATCTGTGGAAAAACAGGTACAGCAGAAAACTATACCAAAATAAAAGGCAAAAGAGTCAAATTAACCGATCATTCTATTTTTATAGCATTTGCGCCAAAAGACAATCCGAAAATTGCCATTGCTGTTTTTGTAGAAAACGGATATTGGGGTTCGCGTTGGGCTGGACCAATTGCTACTCTTATGATTGAAAAATATCTAAAAGGGGAAATTAGCAGAAAATATCTTGAAGAACGCATGCTTAAAGGCAACCTTCAAGAAGAATATAACAAGCAACTTGATACATTGTACCGTGCAGAGGGAGAAAAATAACATATTTGCAGGAATTGACCTATGGCTCATTCTATTTTTTATTATCCTTGTCTTTTCAGGATGGCTAAACATTTACGCAGCATCTATATCTGAAGAGCATACTGAAATTTTAGATTTCGGCGCCGTATATGGCAAACAATTAATTTGGATAGGGCTAACAATCCCACTTATTATTGTTGTTCTATTTATTGAAACAAGATTTTACGAACGATTCGCTTCCATTTTTTACATCATTTCTATACTTTCATTAATTGGTCTTTTTATTTTTGGAAAAAATATTAATGGCGCACAATCGTGGTATGCAATTGGAAATTCAACATTACAACCTTCTGAATTTGCTAAAGCATTTACAGCCTTGGCTGTTGCAAAACTATTGAGTGATAAAGTTTTTACTTTCAAACCTTTTAAAAACCACATAAAGGCTCTCTTTTTAATATTTCTCCCTGCACTTCTTATTACACTACAGCCAGATCCTGGTTCTGCACTGGTATATTTCGCTTTCCTTTTTGTTTTTTACAGAGAAGGATTACCAATCTATTATTTTGTGATAGGCTTTTTATTAATCATTTTATTTCTACTAACACTCAAATTCGGAAGTTACGCCTCAATTCCAATTATGATATATGTTGTCGGAGGAATTTTCATTTTGATTTTTGGATATTTAAGTGTTTACAAACAAAGAATTTTAAAACGAAATTGGTTGCGATTTTTAACAATATCATTTATTATCTGTGGATATATATTTAGCACCAATTATATTTTCAACAATATTTTTGAAGAGCGCCACAGGAATAGATTTAACGTTATTCTTGGCAAAACAACTGACATTCAAGGCGTTGGATACAACACGAATCAAGCCCTAAAAACTATTGCTTCAGGAGGTTTTTCAGGAAAGGGATATTTAGAAGGAGATAGAACACAAGGCAAGTTCGTTCCAGCACAAGATACAGATTATATATTTAGCACCGTTGGAGAAGAATGGGGGTTTTTAGGAAGTACATTTGTAATTATTCTTTTTATTGCTTTAATGCTTCGGATTATTCATGTTGCCGAGCGACAGAAATCAACTTTCAGTAGAGTGTATGGCTATAGTATCGCTACTATTTTCTTTTTCCACTTTATGGTAAATATCGGAATGGTTATTGGCTTAGTGCCTACTGTTGGAATTCCGCTTCCATTCTTTAGTTATGGCGGATCTTCTCTTTGGGGATTTACGTTACTGCTGTTTATTTTTATTAGACTTGATGCTAATAGAGCGTATGAATGGTAGGATTATTGGACTTTAAAATAAGTTAAAAACAAAAAAGCGCTCTGAAAAATCAGAACGCTTTTATTTTTTTTATAAGAAACTATAAATTATAACGCAGCTACTAACTTCGTTAATTTAGATTTTAAATTCCCTGCTTTATTCTTATGAATAACGTTATTCTTTGCTAATTTATCAAGCATTGAAGCAACTTTAGGTAATAAAACCTCTGCTTCTTTTTTATCAGTTGTAGCACGTAAGTCTCTAACTGCATTACGCGTAGTTTTATGTTGATACTTATTTCTCAACTGCTTAACTCTGTTGCTTCTAATTCTCTTTAAAGCTGACTTGTGATTTGCCATTTTATATCTGTTTTTAAAACTTGTAGTCCCTAGGAGAATCGAACTCCTATTTTATGGATGAAAACCATATGTCCTAACCGTTAGACGAAGGGACCATTATTATTAATTTATTCTCCTTAGCGGATGCAAAAATACAACTATTTTCTTTTCTGCAAAACTTTTTTAAAATTATTTTAATATGCTTTTGCAAATAACACTCTTCTAATCGACTTTGTTCTTGTCAAGACACATTTTCCATCTTCATTTTTAACGTCATTTGGCATGCAACGAATCGTTGCTTTCGTCAGTTTCTTTATCTCTTCTTCTGTCTCTTCAGTACCGTCCCAATGCGCAGAAATAAAACCTCCTTTTGACTCTAAAACTTCTTTAAATTCTTCAAATGAATTTACTTCTGTAATATGCTCATTACGGTATTTAAATGCTTTATCGAATAAATTTTCTTGAATTTCTTCCAGTGTTTTTTCTATATAAGAAACGGTATCATCAAACGAAATTATATTTTTTTCTAAGGTATCTCTTCGAGCAATTTCTAAAGTACCGTTTTCCAAATCTCTTGGACCAACAGCAATTCGCAACGGAACACCTTTTAATTCATATTCTGCAAACTTCCATCCAGGTTTGTGAGTAGTTCTATTATCATATTTCACTGAAATTCCTTTTGCTTTCAAATCAGAAATTAAAGGGTTTACCTTTTCAGTAACCGCATCTAATTGTTCATCATTTCTATGAATAGGAACAATTACAACTTGTATTGGCGCTAATTTTGGCGGTAAAACCAACCCTTTATCATCAGAATGTGTCATCACAAGCGCTCCCATAAGTCGTGTAGAAACTCCCCAAGAAGTAGCCCAAACAAATTCACGCTTCCCTTCTTTGGTAGTAAATTTTACATCAAATGCTTTGGCAAAATTCTGTCCTAAAAAATGTGATGTTCCTGCCTGCAAAGCCTTTCCATCTTGCATTAATGCTTCAATAGTATATGTCTCCAGTGCTCCTGCAAATCGTTCACTATCACTTTTTGAACCTTTGATAACTGGCATTGCCATAAAATTCTCTGCAAAATCTGCATACACTTCTTGCATCTGTTTAGATTCTGCTATTGCTTCATCTTTTGTTGCATGTGCTGTATGTCCTTCTTGCCATAAAAACTCTGTAGTTCTTAAAAACAGACGTGTTCTCATTTCCCAGCGCACAACATTTGCCCATTGATTTACAAGAATTGGTAAGTCTCGATATGACTCAATCCATTTTCTATAGGTATCCCAAATAATTGTTTCTGAAGTTGGACGAACAATTAATTCTTCTTCTAATTTTGCTGTTTCATCAACTACAACTTCACCATCTTCATTTGTTTTCAAACGGTAATGAGTTACAACAGCACACTCTTTTGCAAATCCATCTACATGACTTGCCTCTTTAGAAAAGTAAGATTTGGGTATAAAAATCGGAAAATATGCGTTTTCATGACCTGTTTCTTTAAACATTCTATCCAATTCTGCCTGCATTTTCTCCCAAATTGCATAACCATATGGCTTGATAACCATACAGCCTCTTACACCTGAATTCTCAGCCAAATCAGCCTTTACAACCAATTCGTTATACCATTTTGAATAATCTTCTGCTCTTGTTGTTAGTTTCTTACTCATACTTAATAGTTTGGCACAAATATTGTAACATTCATAATAAAATATTAATTTCGACAAAACTACTTATTTTTCGTAGTTTTAGCATATAAAAACCAAAGGATTATGAAAGTTTTTTACTCATTCAAAACAAAAGCAACCTACACAGCAATGACTCTTATTGCTCTTATTGGTTTATCCTCTTGTGGATCTTACCAAAGCACCTATAATGATGATGATGATGGTATTTACAATTCATCTTCATCAAATAATGAAAAAGTAGCAACTACTCAAAATCCATCAGTAGATAATAAGAAAGAATACTTTACAAAATCTTATGAAGAATATATGAATATTCAAAATGGTGATTTAATTACTGATGTTGATGACTATTATTATGACGATTTATTAGAAGAAAATGATAGTATTAGTAATTCAAATTATGCTGGATCTCCTTCTTGGGGATATTCTGACAACACATCAGTTACTATAAATGTTGGTAGTAGATATGGCTATGGATACCCTTATTATGACAATTATTATTCTTATGGTTATAATCGTCCGTATTATGGTAGTTTCTACTCTCACAACTATTACAGTCCTTGGAGTTGGAGAAATCATCATTACTACGGATACAATCCATACTACTATGGCTATTCTCCATATTATTATGGGTCTTATTATGGAGGAGGTTATGGATATAGTTATCCTTATTATGGGAGAAATCACTATTATAGCTACGGAAGAAGTAATTATTACAGAAATTACGACACATACGGACGCAGAACTGCATATAATTCGAGACGAAGTGCAACAAGCAGAAGAAATATTTCCAACATAAACAGAAATTCTCTAACTAATACTAATAGAGACGTCAGAAGCACTCGAAGAGTTTTAGACAATAATAATACACGAAGTGTAAGAAACACTCGAACTATTCGCGATGGTAATAATAACACTCGTACTATCAGAAATAGCAATACAAGAACTATTAGAAATACTGGAGGAACAAGAACTGGAGGAGTTAGAAATTCTTCAGGAAATACCAGAACTATTCGCACTCCAAGCAGAACTAGGTCTTCTTCTGGAAATACAAGAACACGAAGTAGTTCGTCTAACAGAACACCTTCAACAAGAAGTTCTTCCTCAAGAACAAGAAGTACATCTACAAGGTCAAGTAGTAGAGCCTCAAGAAGCACTTCAACAAGTAGAAGGAAAAAATAATAATTTTAAAAAAATTACATAAAAAATGAAGCAACTATTTTATTTAGGAGCATTCCTATGCTCAATTTTAATCACAGCACAAGACAATAACATTTCTCTTGGGTACAACGATTTAGGTGTATTATTTAGCGGAGATGACAATAACGGAACTGCACGCTCTCGTGCTATGAGTGGTGCTTTTGGAGCATTAGGGGGCGATTTAAGTGCAACCGAAATAAATCCTGCAGGAATGGCAATTTTCTTGAAAAGCGAATTTTCAGCATCATTAAGCGTAAGAAATCAAACAATAAAATCTAATTATTACGGAACTAACACTTCTCTTGAAGATGATTTTATCAATTTACCTCAAGCAGGAGCAGTATTTGTTTTTGAAAGCGGAAATTCTAAATGGATGAGAACAGCTGTTGGGTTTAATTATAGTATTTCAAGAGATTTTAATAATAATTGGATTGCAAATGGAAATAGTGATTTTGCAACATTTATTACTGACTCAAATTATACAGATGATGGTGATGACACTAATGACATCTTTTATTTAAATACTGATGGACAAGAGTTTCAAAATTATACAAGTGGAAAAAACAATAAATACACTTTTTCAATCGCCTCTCAATATAGTGATGATTTATATATAGGAGTTTCAATCACATCAAATGACCTTTCTTTTTATCAAGCAACAACATTAATAGAAGACAATAATGATGGTAATGGAAATACAAATGCATCTGAATCTTTTTTACGAAACTACCTCCTAACTACTGGAACTGGAACGTCTTTTACACTTGGTCTTATTTCAAAACCAACCAACAATATGCGTCTTGGACTGTCATATCAATCACCAACTTGGTATAATCTATTTGAAGAGTATGATGATGAATTCGAAACAAGCGCACTTGATTACACATTGAGAACTCCAAGTAAGTTAACTGGAAGTTTTGCCTATGTTTTTGATAAAAACGGGTTGATTAGTTTAGACTATTCACTTAAAAATTATAGTAATATTAAATTAAATTCATTTGTTAACTTTAATGATGTAAATCAAGTTTTTGATACTGATTTTAAATCATCTTCTGAATTACGAGTTGGAACTGAATGGAGGCATAAAAAAGCAAGTTTTAGAGGAGGTTATCACTTTGAACAAAGCCCATATAAAGATGCCTTATCTTCTGATGATTTAAAAGGGTACTCTTTTGGACTGGGATATAACTTTGGAAATGTAAAATTAGACCTTTCTTATGAAAATTCTAATCGTACTGATGTGTATGATTTTTACCCTCAATATAGCGAAGTAAATGCTGCTGAATTAGATTTTGACACTTCAAAAATTACTGCAACTTTAGTATTTAACATCTAAAATATTTTATAATAGCATAAAAAACCACTCAAATTTGAGTGGTTTTTTATTAATAAGTTTTACCTTCTAATCAAACTAAAATGCCCTTTTTTAATGATAGTTTCATCTTGACTGTTGGTTAATGATAATACAAACCAATAATCAGAACTTGGAAGCATTTCGTTATTGTACAATCCATCCCAACCTTGACCTTGTGTTGGATCTATAATGGCAACTATTTTTCCAAATCTATCAAAAATTTGTATAGGTGAAATTGTAAATGTTGATGAATCTAATCCAATTAATTGCCAATAATCATTGTATCCATCATTGTTTGGAGTCAAGAATTTTGGATAATCTAACAAGAAAAGTTCTTTTGATATTTCTCCACAACCATTTTTATCGTTTATCAAAATAGTGTACATACCTCCTTGAAGGTCTGTAAATATTGGTTCATCTTGCCATGACCTTGAATCACTTTCATGTTGTAATGCAAATTCATAATCGCCACTTCCTAAATTGGTTGTAATAATCTCTATAGAGTTTGTTGGACTGTTAAATTCTATTGTAACAACATCTTCGTCTAACAAGGTTGCATCTGATGACTTTTTTAGATTGATGGTTTTTGTTCGTGTACAATTTGTTGTTGGATTGGTAACAATGACTGTATAATCTGTTCCTGTTGTCGAAATATCTGTAGCATCTACAATTGATAAAATCTGGTCTGTTCCTATTATGGTTCCTGTTGCATTAAACCATTCGTAAGTATAATCAGTTGCATCTGGATTGGATACTGAAATAGTATGTGGCAAGATATTTTCACAAACAATTTCATCATCAAGATCATCAAATTCTGGTTTTGGATTGACCTCTAAAGTGAATGCTTCAATTCCTCTATAGCATCCTGTTACATCATTAGTAACCCTTACAAATATTGGTTGCGGATTGCTCGTGTTTTGATAAGAACTCGTTCCTGTTATTTGATCAGAAGGTGTTACACCATTGGCTCCTGTCAATGTTGTATGAAAAGTTACTGTCATTGCATCAGCACTTGTTTGCATGGTATTAAAAATTGGCACATAATCATCTAAAATCCATGTTATTACTCCGTTTGCATCATCGCCATCATCGTTATTGTCGCATTCAGGAGTTACAGTTATTGGTGCTAATATTGGTAACGGATCAACAACTAAATAATTTACTGCTTCTTCTATTCTGATACATCCTGTAGCATCATTTTCTATTCTTACAAATATGGATTGATTGTTTACAATATTGGCATATAAATCTGGTAATGGATTTATTGGCGGTATTGCTTGTGCTTCTGTCAATAATGCATGGTAAGTTACTGTATAAGTAGTCGTTGCAATATCTGGCTGTAAATTTTCAAAATCACTTCTCAAACTTCCTAAATCAAATTCAACACCTATTCCGTTGGTATCATTACCATCTATATTAGTATCACATTGTGATGCTAATGTAATATTGGTGAAATCTATTATTGGTAGTGGATTTACATCCAAATTAAAACTTATGTGAGGGTTTATACAACCTGTTGCTACATTAACAGCTCTTACAAAGATTTGTTCTCCGTTTGTAAGATTCGTATATGGGCTACTTTGCGGATTCGCTCCCGACACTGCATCAGCAGCAGATAAATGATAGGTTATAGGAAAATCTACTGCTGCCATTCCTACTTGTCTTATCAAGTCTGATTGACTTTCTAAATCAAATTCTACACCTATTCCGTTGGTATCGTCTCCATCATCGTTATTATCGCATTGTTCTAAATTAGAAGCCATATTTAATGTTGGTATTGGATTAACAATCAATGTTATGTGATGACCATTCCCTAAACAATCATTTCCTAATACGCTGTCGGCTCTTACCCATATTTCTTGCATATTTGGGGAACCTGTATTTTCATAACTGCTTGGGTCTGATATTTCGTTGATTTCTGCGGTTGCATCGGCTGCATTTCTGTAATAAAACACGTCTATTGCCGTTGGAAACATTGCTTGAACTTCAGCAGTTACACTACTAAAGTCAAATATAGAGATTCCATCAGTATCGTCTGCTCCATCATCACATTGAGAGAAAGTTCTTAAAAAAGTTGTTGGTATTGCTGATGGCTTTACAACTATTTCTATTTGCATAGTTCTATAACAATTATTAGCGTTTTCTATGCGAACCCAAATTTGATTATCAGTATTAATAGTTTTATTTGTATATGTTGTAAAATCAACTATTTCTGTTCCTGCAATTCCAGCTTCGGCATCGGCTAAAGTTTCATAGTAGGTAAATATTTCATCGGTAATTGTAGTAACAATATCGGTATTTATTTCTGTGAGATTGAAGGAGTTGAATCCATCAAAGTCATCATCACATTGTTCTAATATATAAGGTGGTGTATTTAAAACTGGCAATTCAAAGACTTCTATTTCAAATGAAGTATCTGTAAAGCAAGTTGTATTTAAATTGTTTGTCATTCGCACAAAAATGGTTTGCCCGCCAACAATGGTATTTTGAAATACTGTTTCATCTGCAACTGGTATTTGTATTGTATATGCTGCATCGATAAAATAGGTGAGTGTAAAATCTCCTGCTGACTGTCCGTTTAGAATTTCGGTTGCTCTATCGTGTAAATTGAAAAGGATAAGTCCGTCTGTGTCTGTTCCTACGCTATCGTTGTCGCAGGCTGCTAGTAATGAAACTGTGGTTGATGGAAAGGCAGTTTCGTAAACTTCTAAGTCGAAAGAAGCGTCTGCAATACAGTTGGTACTGCTTAAGTTTCGCACACGTGCGTAGATAGTTTGTCCTGTGCTTGTAAAACTTGTAATATCGGCACCAGTAATTTGATCTGTATATGCTGCATCTCTATAATATAAAACCTCAAAATCGGTGGGACTTTGTCCGTTTAAAATTTCGACTTCTTTATCGGTTAGATTAAAGTCTATAGAACCATCATTATCAGCATCACACATACTCAATGGCGTAGGCATTGTTGCCGTAGGTTGTGTTGCAAACTCAACTACAATTTCATCTTCTGCAGTACATCCTGCAGCAAGAATAGCTTCTACTTTATAAATTCCAGCCCCTAAATTTGCAGTATATGTTTGACTATTCTCTCCTGTTATTAGGCTAAACCCTGAACCGTCATCAAAATACCAATTATAATCAGAAGCCACAATAGTAGCATCTAAAAGTACTGAAGTTCCGCAAACTGCAGTATCATCAGCAACTAAATATGGTTCTCCTAAATCGGCACCTAATACGAAACTTCCTGCTTCTAGGAAGATAGCTGAATCCCAAACAGAATCTCCTTGATCAGCAACTACTAATTTGATTTCATAAATTTGTCCCGGAGTAACTGCTGAAGATGCGGTTAAAACGACTGTTCTTCCTCCATAATTTGTAGCTCCCAAATTATACCCATCAAAAAAAGGAATATTCGCAGCACATGCTCCTGAGTTATTAATATTAGTAACACTTACAGGAGTTCCGCCTGGTAAAACAGCAAGATTTGTATATGTTGGAGTTCCTACTTCTCTTAAAAGAAAAGCAAAACCGTCAGCAAAATCACATTCTGTAGTTCCGTCATATTCTTCAGAAGCCATTAAAAAATTAAAACTTATTGTTGCGCTTGTGGGTGTAAAATTAAATTTTATAAAGGTTGCATCATTTGTATTTGTAATACCTAATGCTATTTCTAAATCTGTATCTCCAGACATTCCATTATCATTACTAGGACTTCCTGTTGCTACAACTGTGGTGTTCCCTGCCTCAAACGCTCTACCTGTCGTCAAAACAATACCTTCTTCAAACGGAAAAGTACTTCCTGCTGGTCTTCTAAAAAAACCATAACTTTTTGTTTCATTATCTACTGGACTTTCTGAGACTTGTTCAGAAAAAGTATCTACTGACGAACAAGCACCTGAAATTAACACTTCTTCTACTAATTGCTGTAAAGATTGTGTTGATTCAATATTTCCAGCATCATTTATAGAAATTATTTGTGCAAACATTCCGTTAGCTAATAAAAGCACTCCTAAAAAAAGTAATTTTGTATTTTTTTTTATCATTATTTATATTTTAAAAACAGTACACTACTATAATAGAACAATCCGAAGTCAAAAAACCCTACCACAATTGTTATAATTTTTCTATAAAAGAATAACTCCTTTAGAAAAAACATCAGCAAATATATCAAATGCGTTACAGATAGTTTTAGTATTTTTGCCAAAATCACTTTACAAACAATGAAAGATATTTCAGTTTCAATACAAACAACAAACAATCCAACAATTGTAAAGTTTGTTCACACAACTTCTACTACTAACGGAAGTTATGAGTATAGCAATATAGATGAGGCAAAAAACTCTCCTTTAGCACAGCAACTATTTCATTTACCATTTGTAAAGAAAGTGTTTATCTCTGCCAATTTTATTGCCATTGAGCGCTATGACATTATTGAATGGAACGATATACAAGAAGAAGTGAAAGAACAAATTGAAAGTTATTTAAGCAACGGTGAAGCAATCTTTACTACTGATGAAAAATCTTCAAAAAAAGTTGCAATAGAAATTTATGCCGAAAGCACTCCAAATCCAAGTGTGATGAAATTTGTTGCTAATAAAATGTTGGTTTCTCAAACATTTGAATTTAAAAATATTGATGATGCAAAAGATGCTCCATTGGCAATTGAATTATTCAAACTGCCATTTATAAAAGAAGTTTTTATTTCCGAAAACTATGTTTCGATTACCAAATTTGATATTGCTGAATGGTCTGACGTTGCGAATGAAACGCGAAGTTTTATCAGAGAATATATTGCTAAGGGCAATACTATTATCAGTGAAAAATATGTAAAAAAGAAAACCACATCTACTGTTACTTCTACTGAAGAATTAGATGAGATATCATTACAAATTATTAGCATTTTAGATGAATATGTAAAACCCGCAGTTGCATCTGACGGTGGAAATATTCAGTTTGAATCATACGATGAAGATAATAAGACAGTACATGTGATTTTACAAGGCGCCTGTAGTGGTTGCCCGTCATCAACGGTTACTTTAAAAAATGGTATTGAAGCTATGCTTAAAGATATGATACCAAATAAAATAGAATCCGTAATTGCAATAAATGGCTAAAATCATGTCAGAAAAAGTAACACCATATAAAGATTCAGAACTTAGCAAAAAAAAACAAGTTGCTCAGATGTTTGATAACATTTCTGAAAACTATGACGGAATGAACCGCATGATTTCTTTTGGAATTGATGTAAAATGGCGTAAAAAAGTAGTTGCTTTAGTGCAGAAATGCAATCCATCTGATGTACTTGATATTGCTACTGGAACTGGAGATCTTGCCATAAATATTGCTAAAAATACATCTGCAAAAAAAATTATTGGTTTAGATATTTCTGAAGGAATGCTTAATGTTGGTAAAGAAAAAATTGCTAAAGAAAAACTTTCTGGTAAAATCGAAATGATTCTTGGTGATTCTGAAAAATTACTCTTTAAGGATAATAGTTTTGATGCAATTACTGTAGCATTTGGTGTTCGTAATTTTGAACACTTAGAAAAAGGATTGTCTGAGATTTTAAGAGTTTTAAGACCAAGCGGAACGTTTGTGATTTTAGAAACGTCTGTCCCAGAAAAAACACCTTTTAAACAATTTTACAACTTTCATAGTACAAAAATGCTTCCTTTGATGGGAAAACTCTTCTCAAAGGAAGGCTCTGCATACTCTTATTTATCAGAATCTGCATCAAAATTCCCTTATGGAGAAAAACTCAACAATATTTTACGAAAAATTGGGTTTATAAATGTAGAAAATAATCCGCAAACATTTGGTGTTGCAACCATTTATACGGCTACAAAATAAATATGAAGAAAATAATAATCCTTTTTATTTGTCTTACTTTTATAGGAATAAATAAAATTAATGCTCAAAAAGAAGTCATAGAATATCATCTTGACGAAGATGTCAAAACCATTTATTGGGGATATTATCTTGGTCTTAACAATAAAGATTTTAAAATTAACTATAAAAACACAAACACATATATTGAAGTAGAGCCAAGTGTTGGCTTTAATGTTGGCTTGATTGGTGGATGGAACTTTCATAAAAATATTTCTTTACGCATTGAACCAGGATTATCAAGTAATACAAAAACTTTGGCTTTCACTAATATTCCTGGAGGAGAAAGAGATAGCATTCGTAAAGTTGGCGCAACATATTTACACTTCCCTTTACTACTAAAACTTCAAACAAATAGGCTTGGAAATACGCGCCCTTATATTATTGCAGGAATCTCTTATGATTATAATTTTTCGAGTAATGAAAATAATCCTGACGACAACTCAAATGGAGAGTTTAGAATGAAAACCAATAATTTTGGCTATGAAATTGGTCTTGGCGTAGATATTTACTTGCCATATTTTATTTTCTCACCTTCTATTAGAGGTACATTTGCTATTAATAACGAATTAGTTCCTGACAATGACCCAAACAGTCAATGGACAGCGCCAATAGATTATCTTGGGACAAGAGGTGTTTTCTTGAATTTGGCATTTCATTAATACTTTAGTTTATCTTAGCGTAGTTGAAAGGCTCAAACAGACAACCTTCTATTTTCTCCTAAACTCACTCAATAAAATTGCAGTTGCGGTTGCCACATTTAGGCTTTCCGTCTTTTGTAATTCTCCAAACTGAGGAATTGTAAGCGCATTTGTAATTAACTCCAAAATTTCTTTATTGATGCCATTTGCTTCATTTCCCATAACCATAATCGCATCGCTTTTTAAGTTAGATTGATACACATTTTTACCATTCATTACAGCCGCGTAAATTGGTTTATTTGCTGATATTAGATGCGTTTTTAAATCTGTATACTTTACTGAAACCCGTATCAAAGAACCCATCGTAGCTTGTACAACCTTAGGAT
>JAKITY010000018.1 GCA_021647835.1 Flavobacteriaceae bacterium
CACTTAATTTAACAATCTCTGATATAATAGAATTGCGTTCTATTACAGGTAAATCAAGCAAGTACGTTTTTATTTTTGATAATTCCATAAACAAATATACGAAATTAATACCTATTTTAAACTAGAGCCATTTATAATACAAAGTTGTCTGTTTTGTGATTACACATTTTCTCAATCCAACTTTTTGAGATAAAGGAAAACTTTCTGGATGCTTCTTTATTAATAGTAGGTTCTTATCTAACTTTTTAATGAAATCATTTTTAACCTTAACAGACCATTTTGCAAGTAAGTAATCAAATAGTCTCTCCAATTTTTTTGATGCAGTTTTGGAAATTATAACATTTCTCATCTATGTTTAACCATAAACGTATCGTAATCTATAACTTTACCTTCTTCTATATCTTTAATACCTTGCTTGATTTCTTTTTGCTCTTCATTACTCAATTCATCCCAAAAATCAGAAGGCTCAACCTTTTTAAAAATATCTTTAATCGACTGAATAACAGAAGCGTTATCAGTATTTAAAAGAAGTTTTGTTAATGCTATTTTTTTTGCGTGAATATCCATTTTCATTGGTGTTTATACAAAACTAACGTTTTTATTTTATAAATCTTATTGATATACTGTTTTTATACTTTTTTTCATCATATAAACCCTTTCGCTTTAAACTCCAAATATTTGTTAATCACATTTACAGTCAAGTTTTTTGGTTTGGTTAGAATAGCGTGTATGCCTCTATTTTGTAATTCTTTTACAATCAATCGTTTTTCGTAGGCAAACTTCTCTGCAATCGTTTTATGATACACATCTTGTAAGTCTTCTGCGTTTGCAGTTATCATTTCGTCTAATTCTGTGTTTTCAAAGAAAACAGTGACCAATAAGTGCTGTTTTGCAATCGCTTTTAAAAATGGCAATTGTCGTTTCATTGCGCTTATATGCTCAAAATTAGTATATAAAATCAACAAACTTCTATGCGTAATTTTTCGTTTAATCATTGCATAAAGCAATCCGAAATCAGAATCAGAAAACTGCGTATCAATATTAAATAGCGACTCATTGATGATATTCAAATGCGTCTTTTTATTACTTGCAGGAACAATTGTATCAACGTTTTTAGAAAAGGTTAATAATCCTGCTTTGTCATTTTTTCTCAAAGCAATATTAGAAAACGCTAATGTAGAATTGATTGCATAATCCAATAGTTTTAACTCTTCAAAAGGCATTTTCATGACTCTTCCTAAATCGATAATCGAATAAATAGGTTGTGATTTTTCATCTTGATATTGATTGATCATCAACTGCCCTCTTTTTGCCGTTGCTTTCCAATTAATTGTTCGTACATCATCACCTGCAACATAATCTTTGATTTGCTCAAACTCCATTGTATGCCCAATTCTACGGATTTTCTTCAATCCAAATTCGGTCAAACGATTGCTCATTGCCAAGAATTCATATTTTTTCATTTGGATATAAGAAGGATACACACTCACCATTGCTGTATCATCAAACTTGTAACGTTTAGCAATAATTTTTAAAGGCGATGAAACAAACGCGTTCAATTTTCCAAAGTGATATTCACCTCTCTCTACAGGTTTAAGCGCATATTCAAAATCGTGCTTCTCTCCTACTTTTATCGATGTTGTATATTCAAAATCTCTTTTTTGAAATTGTTTTGGCAGTTCGTCAATAATTTTTACTTCTATTTTAAAAGGATACTTATTTTCCAGCGTTATCGGAACAGGATTGTCATCAGAGTTTGAAAATTTTTCAGATAATAGACGTCTTGCTTTAAAGCCGTTTTTAAATCGGAAGAGGATAATAAGATCCACAACAAACAATACCGATAAAATCAAGAATAAAATCCAAGAAAGTGAATATACTACTGGAAACCAAAAAGATACCAAGAACAGTAATGCAATAATTGCAATGGCTTGAAAAAATCGTTCGTGTATGTATAATCCTTTTATTAGGTTCATTTATTGTATACTTTATGCACTATGCACTATGCTGTATGCTCTGCTTTGTTTATTTTCTTCTGTCATTCCTGCGAAGGCAGGAATCCATGATATAGTTAGGTCTGGATTTCTGCTTTTGCAGGAATGACAACCCTTTCACTTTTAACTTTCATCTTTAACCCAAAACCCTTTTACTTTCACCTTTAACCCAAAACCCTTTACCTTCTTACCTCGGAACCTCCACAGACTGCACAATCATATCAATGACTTTATCAGTCGTTACGCCTTCCATTTCACGTTCTGGAGTTAAGATTATTCTGTGTCTCAATACTGGAAATAATACTTTTTTAATATCCTCAGGAATCACAAAATCCCGTCCGTTTATTGCTGCAAAAGCCTTCGAAGAATTCAACACTGCAATACTCGCTCTTGGTGATGCTCCTAAATACAAATGCGGATGACTTCTTGTTTTATGGATGATTTCTGCGATATATTTCATCACTTTTTCTTCTACAACAATGTCTTGAACTTTTGATTTATAATCCAATAATTCTTTTTCGGTCATTACAGATTCTATAAATGTTTGAGGCAATTTCCCTTTTCTATCATGGTGTGTTTGAATAATCATTACTTCTTCTTCTAAAGTTGGGTAACCAACATCTATCTTAAATAAAAATCGATCTAATTGCGCTTCTGGCAATGCATACGTTCCTTCTTGCTCTATTGGATTTTGAGTTCCAAGAACCATAAATGGCGCTCCCATTTTATAGGTGTTCCCATCAATCGTTGCTTGGCGCTCTTCCATCACTTCAAATAATGCAGATTGTGTTTTGGCTGGTGCTCTATTAATCTCGTCAATCAAAATAAGATTAGAGAAAATTGGACCATTTTTAAACTCAAATTCTGATGTTTTCATATTCAAAATAGATGTTCCTAAGATATCCGAAGGCATTAAATCTGGAGTAAATTGAATACGGCTAAAACCTGTTTTAATGGTTTTTGAAAGCAAACGAGCTGTAATCGTTTTTGCAACTCCTGGAACACCTTCAATTAACACATGACCATCTGAAAGTAAAGCAACCAACAGCAGGTCCATGAAATTTTCTTGACCTATAATTATCTTTGACAATTCGGCTTTAATTTGTTCAACTGCTGTTTTTAATTTGCTTAAATCTATACGATTCTCGAAATTTAAGTTTTGTTCTTCTGATGTATTCTCTTGGTTTTCCATGTTTTAATTTTAATGTATTTTTAATTCGTCAGTTCGAGTAAAATTCTGACAAGAATTTTGTATCGAGAACTTTTTGATGTTAAAATCACTATTCTCGATACAATTTTCATTCATTTCAATCATAAAAATCACTCGAATTGACGTGCTTTTCTGTTCTTATTTTAATTTATTGAGTTTTTAAAATCCTCAATCAATGTATTTAGTATTAATAATTCTTCTTTTGTTACTGTATTTTTTAGATGAATTTCATCACAATATTTAAATAATTTCTCAATATTTTCAATCGAATTCCCACTACGTGATGCAACATATTTATAAAACGTTTTGTCAATTTTATTTGTTGGAATCCGCAATTTCATCCGAATAAAATCTAGCAGGTAATTTATTTTATGCTCCGCAATATCTTTATGTTTAGATTTTTCGTAATACATATTGGCAATTGTTCGTGTAAATGCCAATGTTTGATTTTTTAATGGTGTAACTATCGGAATGTAACGTTGTTTACGCTTTCCTTCAAAAAGCACAAAAAATAGTATGCCAATAAGTACGGTGTAATATGCCCATTTCAAGCTCAAATTATTCAATAAATAATGCATTGGTGAGCCAATTTTTGTTTTCCCTGTTTTATAATATTCGTCCCAATAAATAGGCTTTTCATTATCTATATACGACAAAACAGCTGCTGTATGCTTATTATTATTGTCTTTCAATAAATAATAATTGGTAAACAACTCTGGAAATGTATGGAAATACAGACTTCCTTTTCCGTGACTATATTTGATGAAATTAATCCCTTCTTCCGTTCGTTCTCCGTTTTTATCAATATATCCTGTTTTTCCTAATACTGTTGATTTTAGTGTATCAATTTTTGTAAATACTTGGTTTCTAAAGCCTCTATCAAATGAAAATTCTGTTGACGACAATTTTTTATTCGCCATTTTAAAAAATACTTTTTCATCAAGATTTGAAGTCAGTAAAGACTCTGTTTCTAAATTCAATGTATCAATGATTGCACCGTGTGTTGACATAAACACGTCATTTCCTCGCGCTACAAACTTTAACAATCTCATAAATTCTGCATCGTCAAAATTCACTGCTGCATCAATAAAAATATAGGTTCCCGTTTTGGTAGAATCTTCTAAAAAAATGTATGGAGGAATTTTTACATCCTCTATCTCATCGGTATTTAAAAGTGTACTCAATTCGTTGCGCAACACATAAGTTCCATACGGAATTTTATGCTTTTTTATATAACTTGGAAACCAATTTATCGGCTTTGGCTTGCTATACTCGTAGTATATGATTGCCAAGACCAAGAAAAGAAATAAGCCTAAATATATTTTCGCTTTTTTATCCAAATTAGTTGATACTCGTTGTTAATTCATTAAAATTTGAGGCTACTTTTGTAAACTCTACTTCGTTTATTTCAAAGTTTCCGTACCAAACAAAATCATACAAATGTGTTAAGTTTTTAAACTTGCCAACAATTGCTTTTTGTTTGATTTCTTTGATGTAATCTTCGTTTGTTTTTTGCGGTTCCCATTCAATCACTTCATTTTCTTGTAATTTCTGCAAAACCAATAAATAATAATAGCGCACTGCCAAACGATAATTTTTCTGACTAATCGCCTTATCTATAAGACTCTGAATATTTTTATTACTGATAATTTCTTCATCTTCAGTCAATAAAACGTTTGCTTTTTCTGTTTTGCCAGTTACAATACTATTCATATTGACTTTTAAGAAAAACTTAATCAGCAATCCTAAAATTAGAACAAGGACGATATAAGGTATTATCCGCAATACAACTGCAAGGATTCCAACGGCTTCTTCTACTCCAAAAAGCCAAGAGAGCATTTTGATAAGCACTCGTTTAAACCAAGCCCAAATTCTACTAAAAATTGTAGGTTTGCTTTCATATACTGTATAATCAAACTCTTTATCAGTACGATAATCGTCTAACTGTTCGTTGTCAAATTTCTTTAACTGCACATCGCTCTTGTCATATTGTACAACAAGAGAATCTTTTTGTGCCGTTACTGAAATCGTCAGTAAAAAAAATAATATGTATAATATTGCTTTCTTCAATTAGATACTACTTCCTAAACTATCAATCTCCTCAATAGTTCCAGTTAAATTCTTTTGTTCGTTTAGATCGTAATAAACCAATACTGAAGTGATTAAAGTAATTGATGATAACAAAAACTGACCAATATAAGAAAACACCATAAGTGCTAAATAAATTGGGTCTGAAAAAATACCAAATACTGCTGTTGGATCATTATTGGTTACTGAAATTCCCATTTTTACAAATTGATATATTATTGCAGGAACTCCAAAAATTTGACCTAAAATCATTACTAATAAACCAACTACAAGAACAACTCCAAATGTTTCCCACCAATGATCTTTAATCAATGTAAAACAATGGCTAATTGTATCTCCAACACTTTTACCTTCAAAAACCAAAATAGACGTTCCAAGACTTAAAACTACGCCAAGATAAATTCCTGGTAAAAAACATAGCATTGCTCCTATCATTACCATTATCATCATTAAAAAACCAAAACCTAAAAATTTCCAGAAATTTTGTTTAACGTTGGTAATAATCTCATTCTTATCTACTGTTCCGTTATTATTTATATAACTTTTAATATAAAATAAAGATGCCATTTGCATCAACACATAAAATGTCAATCCTGCAAACATAGCCAACAAAACATAACCTACAACTTCAAGTCCAAATTCTGATGAGCCAAATGAAGGGTTATCGGATGTAAAGCCACTCATCATACCTCCAAGAGATCTCATATACAGTCCTAATGCAATAATAAAAATGATAAATGCTGGTCCTGCAATTTTTATAACTATTCCGAAATATCCTTTCCAATTCTCTCTAATAAATTTAAAAGCATCAGTAATAATTGTGCCTAAGTCGCGTGTTTTTTTAAATTCTACATAATTTGTTGTTTCCATTTAGTTAGTTTTAAGTTTTTAATGTTGAGTGTTGAGTTCTTCTAATTGTTTTCTTTTATATATAATTCTTGGGTATAGCACATAATAATA
Organism: Flavobacteriaceae bacterium; assembly: GCA_021647835.1. Lineage (GTDB taxonomy): Bacteria > Bacteroidota > Bacteroidia > Flavobacteriales > Flavobacteriaceae > Urechidicola. The sequence goes on from JAKITY010000018.1 coordinate 6,253, forward strand.
TACCATCAAAAATAGCGATACTATTATGATTAAAATTGCTAAAAAGTCTGGCATTTCGGTATGACGTGTTACAAAGCCTTCTAAAAAGCCGGCAACAATAAAAAATGGTATGGTACTAACCATTATTTTCAATCCTGCTTTTATGCTTCTTTTAAAAGATTCTAATCGTGTGTATGTTCCTGGAAACAATAAGCCGTTACCGAGTACCATTCCTGCACATCCTGCAACAACAATAACTGATATTTCTATAGTTCCGTGAATCCAAATAGTTCGTGAAGATTCCCAAAGCAAACCCTTATCGTAAAAAAAATATAAAAAAGAGCCTAACATAATGCCGTTTTGCATCAAAATAAATAATGTGCCAACTGAGAATAGTATACCATATAAAAAAGCATACATCGCCACTTTAATATTATTAATCGTAATTCCAAGAAACATATCTACTTCTCCCATTTTCTTGTAAATTGCCATTGGATCTCCTTTTTCGATATTTTCCAAGGTCATATTTACATAAGCATCTCCTATAATCAATCTAACAAAATCTCCATCAACAGATGCCGAATACATACCAACAATCACAAAAAAGGCAAAAGTTAGAAAAGCAAATAGTAATTGTTTTTGATGATGATAAAACGTTAAAGGAAACTCTGTTTTGAAAAAAGAAATCAGTCTATTTTTTCCTTCCTTTTTGGTTTTATATATTTTTTGATGTGCATTAGAAGCAATAGAATTAAGATAAACTGCTGTATTGCTATTCGGATAAAAAGTTTTGGCGTAACTTAAATCATCTGTGATTTCGATATATAAGTCGGAAAGTTTATCTGGAGAAACTTGCGTTGTATTTGCAAGCACATTTTCAAATAATTGCCATCTTTTTTTATTTTTTTTTACAAATGCTGCTTCGCGCATATTTTTAATTGTATTCTTTTAATTATAAAATTATTATATAAAAAACGAAATGTCATTTCTGCGAAGGCAGAAATCTAAACCTAACTTCCTATGGATTCCTGCCTTCGCAGGAATGACAAAATACGTGTATAGAAAACACCTCTAAAAGTAATTCTTATTTTTAAATTTCAACCAAAAAACAATTCCTAAAATAGTTTTATATTCGCCTTCTGATTTTGTTTCCCAAATAAACGCAAAAAATGGACAATTTTCAAATAGAAACGGCACAAAATGTATCAATACATCAAAATGTTGCACATTTAAGCACTCGTATTGGTTCTTTCTTGATTGATATGCTTTTTATTATTGCTTATTACACTGTTATTATTCTAATTATGATTTCTCTTAATATAGATGTAGGAGCTCAATGGGCGCTTATGATGTTACTCAGTTTACCTGTATTTTTTTACAATCTTCTTTTTGAAGTTTTAATGAATGGACAATCTCCTGGTAAACGATATAATAAAATTAGAGTTGTAAAATTAGACGGTTCAAAACCTACTTTTGGTAGTTATCTTCTGCGTTGGATGTTACGCTTAATTGATATTAGTCTTGCTTCAGGTTCAATTGCCTTACTTACTATCTTATTAAACGGAAAAGGGCAGCGTTTGGGAGATTTAGCTGCAGGAACAACTGTAATAAGTGAGAAAAAAAGAATCTCATTAGAAGATACTATTATTGCTGATATTCCTATTGATTACAAACCTACTTTTCCGCAAGTTACAACACTTACAGATACTGATATTCAGACAATTAAAAATTTATATACCAAAGCAAAAAGAAGCGGAAATCATAAGGTAGTATTAAAACTACATGTGAAAGTCACGGAGTTACTAGATATTAAAACCGATATAAAACCAATCGATTTTATAGATATAATCATTAAAGATTATAATTATTATACACAGCAGATGTAAGTGATTTGTCATTCCTGCGAAGGCAGGAATCCATACTTAACTTCATTATGGATTCCTGCCTTCGCAGGAATGACAGAACTACAAAAAAAACTCCAAAATTGAAATTCAATTTTGGAGTTTTTTTATTTTTTTAAAAGATTAAAATAGTACTCTAATCAAAATCAGTATCCATTTTTATATAATCTAAGAATTCTCTTCTTACATCTCTATCTTTAAATTTTCCACCAAACTCTGAAGTTACCGTACTACTTTCAATATCTTTAATTCCTCTTGAATTTACACATAAATGTTTTGCATCAATTACACACGCAACATCTTGCGTTCCCAAAGCTTTCTGCAAAGCCTGTACAACTTGCATCGTTAATCGCTCTTGAACTTGTGGTCGCTTAGAAAAATATTCTACAATTCTATTCATTTTTGACAAACCAATTACTCTTCCATCAGAAATATAAGCAACATGTGCACGCCCAATAATTGGTAATAAGTGATGTTCGCAAGTAGAATATACAATGATATTCTTCTCAACTAACATTTCGCCATAGTTGTAATTATTCTCAAAAGTGGATGCTTTTGGCATATTCGCAGGATTCAATCCCATAAATATTTCATTTACAAAGGCTTTGGCAACTCTTTTGGGAGTTCCTTGCAGACTATCGTCTGTTAAATCCATTCCTAAAGTTTCAAGAATATCCTTAACACTTTCTTGGATTTTTGCTATTTTTTCTTTGTCAGAAATTTCAAAAGCATCTGCACGTAACGGCGTTTTAGCCGATGTGCCTACATGATTCTCACCAATTTCTTTACTTCTCTCTTCATTCATTTTGCTATTCACGTCAAACATTTCTTTCTATTTATTAGAGCACAAAATTACAGCTTTACTGTTAATCTATTGCACTGTGTTTATCAATTCTGATAAAGAACATTTTTTTTGTTCTCCATCAGACATCTTTTTTAAAACAAACTGGTTGTTTTCTATTTTAGAAACCACAAATTCTATACCTCTATTTGATACATATTTCCATTGTTTCTTTTCCTTTTTATTGCTTGATGCAGTGTCAGGATATAATTCACTTTTAATATTATTTTCTCGCAATACTTTTATCGCTTTTAATGCTGATAAGTTTGTAGTCTCATCAAAGTTTAAAAACAATACTTTTGGTTTTGGCAAAACAACCTCATCAAATAAATTTAACTCTTCTAACACCAGATAAATTCTATCTAATCCAAATGAAATACCAATTCCGCTAACGTCTTTTAAATTAAACATTCCCGTCAAATCATCATAACGTCCGCCTCCGCCAATCGAGCCCATTTTTATACCTTCTGGAGCAGAAACTTCATAGATTGCGCCAGTATAATAGTTGAGTCCACGAGCGAGTGTTACATCAATTTCTAAGATTGATGTTTGTAAACCTAAACTTTCAACGGCATCTATTACAAACTGTAAGTCGGCAACACCTTCTAAACCTTGGTCGGAAGTTGAAAGCGTTTCTTTCAATTGTATTAATTTTTCTTTATTTGTTCCTGTAAAATTGAATAAAGGCTGTACTTTTTCTATCGCTTCTTCTGTAATTCCTTTAGATAGCATTTCTTTGGTTACGCCTTCTGCTCCTATTTTATCCAATTTATCTAAAGCAACTGTAAAGTCAATCAATTTATCTGATGCGCCAATTATTTCTGCAATTCCTGATAATATTTTACGATTGTTTATTTTGATGTTTGTATCCTTTAATTTCAACTTCGTAAATACATCGTCATACAATTGTACAAACTCCACTTCTTGCAATAAACTCTTACTTCCTACAACATCTGCATCGCATTGATAAAACTCTCTAAAACGTCCTTTTTGTGGTCTATCTGCACGCCAAACTGGTTGAATTTGATAGCGTTTAAACGGAAAACTAATGTCGTTTTGGTGTTGCGCTACATATCTTGCAAATGGTACAGTTAAATCGTAGCGAAGTGCTTTTTCGGAGATTTTAGTTGAGTTGTTTTTTAAAACTTCAGAAGTATAATAACTAAATACGTTACTCTTAAAAAATAAATGTTCCTTAATGTCAATATCTTTATCAATATTATCAATAACAATATCTACCAAAATTTCTTTTTTTTCTTTAAAAAAAGTTTTAAAGAAATTTTCAAATTTTGAATAATGCTTCGATGCGTTATTAATTGAAAAGTTTAATGTATCAAGTAAATATCTTTCAATACTTTCTCTTTTATTTTCTATAGATAATTCTGAGATATTTAAATCATTCTTTTTTCGAATTTTAAAAATTGCATCAGAATAAAATCTGATTAAGAACTTGCTAAAAAGATTATAATCATTAAAATCATCTTTCATTTTTAATAAAAAATCTCCCGAATTCAATATTTTAAAAATCAGTCTATCTCCTTCATCACCATATTTTCCCATCAATGTAGATGAGTTCTCAAAACTTGGTGTTTCTATCGGTTGAAAACCAAAGTTCTCAAAAGAAGATTTTATAATATTGGAAATATAGCTGCGCTGTGCAACTTCGGTAGGAGAAAAATCTCGTGTTCCTTTTGGTATGCTTGGTTTCATGTATTTTTATATTCTTAAATAATCTTTCGGACACTGAGCGTAGCCGAAGTGTACCATCAAAATCCATACGAACACTTCGACTACGCTCAGTGTCCAGAATGTTTACAAATATCCGAAAAAAAAAGTGGTTTAAAGCGTATCGAGTTTTGATTTTTCTTCAAATGATAATTGTGCTGCTTGTGCAAATCTTTGTTTGTTTGGAAAATACATGTACATCACAATAAGTAAGATAACCGAAAAGAGTAAAAAGAAATAATTTCCTGATATGAAAGTTGCTACAACTCCTATCAACGCAGAACCTTCAAGCAATGCTCCTCCTATAATACTTGCTGTTTGATATTTAGAAAGTTTGGTTTGCAGAGTATCTTCTGGCTGTATCATTTTTAAAAAATTATTATTCAAAATTACACTTATAGCAATTCCAGATAGTGTCATTAACGGAACAATGATAGTAAAAACATCGTCCATATCTACCGTAAAATGCAAATTATCCGCAAGAAAAAGAACAATTGCTAAAAATGCCACAACTCCCATTATTAATGCTCCATAAATTATTTGTAATATTTTAAATGCTGCTTTTTTCATATCACTCATCTGTTTTCTTTTTAAACTTTTTATAGACTTTATAAATTATCCACAGTAAAATTACTACAAAAACAATAGCAATAATTGGTGCAAAAATAGCCAAAATAGACATTACAATTGAGGTACCTGTTTCTACGGTTGTAAGAACTGGATTGGCAATTCCGCCAGTTGTTGCCGTTGAAGTAAGTCGTGTTGCTGCAGATGATGTTTTGATTGCTGCTGCAGTTCCGCCACCAGCAATAATTGCCAAAGCCCAAGTTATTGCTGGATCTAATCCTGCAACGGTTGATACCATAACTGCAGTTCCTGCAATGGTTGCTAATGGAATGGCTACAGAATCTAATAAATTGTCTAACCAAGGAATAAAATACGCAAAAATTTCAACGATTGTTGCAACTCCTAATGTTACAATTGCGGCTGTACTTCCAACCCAAGCCCAAGATTCGTTTAATGGAATGATGCCATAATGTGATGCAATACTCAATGCAAAAAGTGGCACAAATATCCTAAATCCTACAGATGCGGCTAATCCTATTCCTATTAAAATACTAAATATGGTTTCTGGTGTCATTAGTTTGGTGTTTTTAGTTTTAATTGTATCGAACAAAGGAACACTGATGGCACAGATTTAGCAGATTTTCGCTATTTTTTTTTATGAACTATAATCAAATCATTTTTTATCATAACAATCTGCGTTATCTGCGTTCTATTTCATTACTCTCTTACATCAACTTTCGTGCCTTTTCTAAATCTTCTGGTGTGTCAATTCCGATTGATTGATGTGTGGTTTTTACCATTTTTATGTTTATTCCGTTTGCTAAAAATCGTAGTTGCTCTAATTTTTCGGTTTGTTCTAAAACATTTACAGGCAAACTTGTTACATTTAGTAAAACTTCTTTTTTAAAGGCATAAATTCCGATATGTTTAAAATATGTTGCTAATTGCTTATCTCTTGGAAATGGAATTGGTGAACGGCTAAAATACATGGCAAAATCATCATTGTCAATGACTACTTTTACATTATTTGGATTATTAATTTCATCAGAATTTGAAATGCTAAACATTAATGAAGCTATGTCTATTTTCTCTTCTTCATCATCAACAAAAACAGATAATAAATCACATAATGATTGCTCGTCAGTAAAAGGTTCATCGCCTTGTACATTTACCACAATATCGGCATCTATATCTTGTATTGCTTCGGCTATTCTGTCGCTTCCAGATTGATGATTCTCTTTACTCATAATAGCTTCTCCATTATTTTTAGTAATTTCGTCAAAAATTATTTGGCTATCAGTTACAACATAGACTTCATCAAATAAATTGGTGTTCTTTGTTGCTTCATAAGTTCTTAAAATCACTGTTTTTCCGCCTAAATCTTGCATCAGTTTGCGAGGAAAACGTGTTGCTTCTAATCGTGCAGGAATCATTGCTATTATGTTCATTTGTATTGGTTTTTTCTCCTGCAGATTTCGCAGGTTAGCGCAGATTTCCCATTTTCAACTTGTTTTTCTGCGCTAATCTGCGAAATCTGCAGGAAATATTTTTTACTTTTCATCTTTTTTTTTCAATTTTATGTTTCAATCGAAGTCTATTCATAGAAGCATTTAATTCAAAACCGAGTAATAAAATTATGGAGTTTAGCCATACAAACAACATCAAAATTAATAATGTTCCGATTGAGCCGTATAGTTTGTTGTATTGTGCGAACTTCTCAACATATATTCCGAATAAATAGAACATCAGCATAGTTAACAATGTCGTTAATATTGCTCCTGAAGTAAAAAACGAACGCTGTTTTAGATCTTTTACTCCATAATTATAAAGTATTGATACTGCTGTATAAATCATCAGTATAAAAAAGGCAATTCTTCCAACTTGAATCCAAAAAACATCATCATTTACCCATCCTCTTGACTTCAAACTTTGTATTCCTATTTCGAAATAAATCATAATTGCAACTGTAATTAATAACAAAATAGACAGTATAATTGATACTCCTAAAGCAACCATAAATTGGCGAAACATATTACGAGTTACCTTGACATGATAGGAGTATTCAAAACCTCCGAAGATAGCATTTACACCATTAGTCATTAAAAATATAGAGGTTAAAACTCCGAAAGAGAGCAATCCACTATACGTATTATTAAAAATATCGTCAATTACTGAATTTACTGATTCAGAGGTTGTTGGCGGTAATATTTGATCTAATGCTAATAAGAAATCTTGCTGAAAACCTTCTATTGGTACAAACGGAATTAGTGTCAGAATAAAAAGTAAAAAAGGAAATAATGCCATAAAAAAACTAAAAGCTATTGCGCCTGCTCTTGAAGTTAACGCTCCTTTTATAATTCCCAAAAAATACATTTCTAGTAAATCATAGAGCGACATACCTAATAAACCTGGAATTTTTATCTTTTTTCCAAGTTTTACCAGAATATTTACAACTGGAATTTTCAGTAATTTTTCTTCTATCGGTTTAGTCATTTATTTTTTAAAAGGTTCAAAGTTATAGAGATGTAAAGGCAGGTTACGTTCTTCTTTCTTTTAGTTTCCGTATTAAACTGGACATCATTCTTTCAATTTCTCTTGAATCTTCATATACATCCTTAAATATTTCTTTCTTGATATATTTTAAATTATACGCTATTTCAATTTGTGTTTGTAATTCATACAATGAACCGTTAGAAATATTCAAAAATCGAATATAGTCATTTAAACTATTCCTACCATAACCTTCTGCAATATTACTTGGAATTGATATAGCGCAACGTTGGATTTGTGAAGTCAATCCAAATTTTTCGGTTTTAGGGATTTTTTTGTAATCTGATAAATTAGCGTAACCCATTTCATCGATTTTTGCCAAACTATTAATTCTCTATATGTTTTCATAGTTGTTCTTTTTAGTTGTAAAGGCTGGAGTATAGAAAAAGTATTGAAGTATTTAATATTTTAGCTTTGCCCCCTTTTTTTAACCATAAAATTGCTAAACTTTGCGCCTCTGTTCCTCTTTCACACTGCCTTTAAACTCAAGTCCATATTATAAACAGAATGCGTTAATGCGCCAGAAGATATATAATTTACGCCACATTCTGCATATTTTCGGATTGTTTTCTCATTGATTCCTCCACTCGATTCGGTCAAACATATATCACCAATTAAAGCAACTGCTTTTCGAGTATCATCATAATTAAAATTATCAATCAAGATACGGTAAATTCCATCAGATTGTAAAATTTCTTTAATTTCTGATAAATTTCTCGCCTCAACAATAATTTTTAAATCACGCTTGGTATCTTTTAAATATTGCTGTGTTTTGTTGATTGCTTTGGTAATTCCACCTGCAAAATCAATATGATTGTCCTTCAACATAATCATATCGTACAAAGCAAAACGATGATTTTCTCCTCCGCCTATTTTTACTGCCCATTTTTCAAAAGCGCGAACTCCAGGAGTTGTCTTTCGTGTATCTAATACTTTTGTTTTTGTACCTGTAAGTAAATCCATAAAAAAACGTGTTTTTGTTGCAATAGCACTCATTCGCTGCATAGAATTAAGTACCAATCGCTCTGCTTTTAAGATAGATTGTGAACTTCCAGATACATAAAAAACAATATCGCCATATTTTACTTGTTCGCCATCGTTTATTAAAACTTCGACTTGTAAATTTTTATCTATATATTCAAAAATCATTTTGGCAAAGGCAACTCCTGCAATAATTCCTTCATCTTTTACCAATAATTTTGCTTTTCCATTTGCAGAAGCAGGAATACATGCCAATGAACTGTGATCGCCATCGCCAACATCTTCTCTTATGGCGTTTGAAATTATTATTTCTAATTCTTTTTGAAATTGCGCTTCGCTTATCATTAAATTTAATTTTAAACAAAAATATCAAATTTTACTTCATCTAAAGAATCTTTGAATTTTATTTATATATTTGGAGAAATTGCAAACCTAAAATGAATAAACTATTTATTAGTATTTCTCTTATTAGTATTTTTTCTTTTAGTCAGGAAAATATCCAAAAGGATACTATTTATATGGATGAAAATCAAATTGAGATAACAAAAGAGATTTATTTGAAAAAATTAAATAATGCTACTCTATATTCAAGAAATTACGAGACAAAAGATTTTATAATTTATAAAAATCTCTATAAATATTATTTTGGTTCTGTTTCATCAAAAGAGTATAATCAAATTCGTATGCTACTTGAAAAAGATGGAAACACAAAGATCAAAAATGGTGCATCTATTTTGATAAAATACGTTGACACTCTTTATGGTTTTAATATGTTAATGAAAAGGCGTACTGCGCATATTAAAAAGGGTCACTTAACAAACAATGAAACGGACACTTTAAAAAATATAAAACACCTTCTTTTCAACTATAAAATATATTTAAAAGATATAAAAAAGTATTCAAAAAAAGCAAAAAAATGTTCTGAAAAATTATATAAAAAAAGAAATACAAGTGCTTTGCATGTTTACAAATATGGTAAAGGATACTCTTTTAATGAAAACTTGAAATGGATAAAAGATAGGGTATTGAAAAAGATGTTTTTTAAAAATATGTATGAAAACAACTTGCTAATTATCAAACCTAATGGTGATTATTTTATGAAATCTGGACATTTCTCCGATGCCAATCTAAATAAACTCCTAAAAGAAGAAAATTGGAATCAATATAAAAAAGATTGGAGGAAATCTTTAAAAATAAACTCAAATAAAGGATTTGGGATTATTGAAAAGTTTTCTTTTCAAAATCACTATCACACCTCACATTGTTATTAATGAAAATAAAACTCCTTGCAATCGGAAAAACCGACAACAAAAACCTACAAAGGTTGATAGAAACCTATCAAAACAGGCTTAAACACTATATAAAATTTGAAATTTCAATCATTCCTGATATAAAAAATGTGAAGAATTTATCAGAAAATCAACAGAAAGAAAAAGAAGGCGAATTAATCTTAAAGCAATTACAACCAACAGATCAGTTGGTATTACTAGATGAAAAAGGCAACCAATTTCGCTCTATCGAATTTGCTAAATTCCTTCAAAAAAAGATGAATTCTGGAATCAAACAATTGGTTTTAGTGATTGGCGGTCCTTATGGTTTTTCTGATGCTGTATATAAAAAATCAAATGGAAAAATATCATTATCTAAAATGACATTTTCCCATCAAATGATTCGTTTATTTTTAGTTGAGCAACTCTATCGCGGATTTACAATTCTCAAAAATGAGCCTTATCATCACGAATAAGCAAGTTCTTTTTTACCTATTTCTACTTTATTTAAGGCTTGAGATAAATCCCAAATAATATCCTTTGCATCTTCAACTCCTATTGAAAGCCTCACCATTTTATCAGTAATATTCATGCGCTTTTTTTGCTCTGAATCTACTCCTGCATGTGTCATAGAATTAGGATGCTGCGCCAAACTTTCTGTTCCTCCAAGACTAACAGCCAGTTTTATTAACTTTAAATTATTTAATAATTGAAATGCTTCCTTTTCACCTCCTTTTACATCTAATGTAATCATTGCTCCAGGAGCAGAACATTGTTTTTGGTAAATTTTATATTGCTCAGCCCCTTCTTTTAACAGCCCTAAATAATTTACACCTTCTACCTTAGGATGTTTTGCCAAATACTTAGCAACCTCTTGTGCTCCAGCAGTTTGTTTATCCATTCTAATTTTCAACGTTTCTAAGCTTCTCAATAATAACCAAGCTGTATTTGGACTAATCATATTCCCCAAAAATGTTCTCAAAACCTTCACTCTTCCCATCACTTCTTGATTTCCAAGAACCGCTCCAGCAATTAAATCACTATGACCTCCAATATATTTAGTTGCCGAATACAGTACCAAATCTGCTCCATGCTCTAAAGGGTGTTGCCAAAGAGGTCCCATATACGTGTTATCAACTGCTGTTAATACTTTTCTTTCCGATGTGCTAAACTCTTTTGCTAAATCAGCAAAAGCCTGAATATCAATTAAATAATTTGTTGGATTTGCTGGAGTTTCCATATAAATCATTGATAAATTGGTTGCTTTTCCAGTTGCAATAATCATTTTTTTAACATCATCAATAGATTCATCTGGATGAAAACCCAAAACATCTACACCAATACTTGGCAAAAAATGATTTACAAAATGATCTGTTCCTCCATAAACTGGATTTGAATACACTAATAAATCTCCAGGCTTTAGAAACTCTAACAAAACAGTACTAATTGCCGACATTCCGCTTTCAAAAACTGCACAGTCATCCGCTTTATCCCATAAACATAAACGGTTTTCTAATATTTCTAAATTAGGATTGTTAATACGGCTATAAATAAGACCTAGTTCTTCCTTTGGATTTTTCTCTCTGATTCCGTAAGCAATTTCAAAAAATGCTTTTCCTTCTTCTGCAGTTTTAAAAACAAATGTTGATGTTTGAAAAATAGGGCATTTTATTGCTCCTTCTGATAGTTCTGGCTTATAACCATGAGACATCATTAAACTTTCTGGACTGAATTTATGGTCTTTCATTTTGTGAATTTCATTAGTTTTACATTAACTTCAAAATTAATTCTAAACGTTTAATTTTCCAAGATATAGTATTAATTTGGTGATTATTTCTATATTTTTTATATTTGAAGAATATTTACCTAAAAATATATTTAAAAAATTAATTTTTTAGAAAAAAAATCTATGAAACTTGACATAACAGACAAGCAAATATTAAGGCTATTACAGTATAATGGCAAATACACCATCAAAGAACTGGCTACAAAATTAAATTTAACCTCTACACCTATTTTTGAGCGTATAAAGCGACTTGAAAACGATGGTTATATTGAGTCATATAATGCTATTCTAAATCGAAAAAAAATTGGTTTATCGCTTTTGACTTTTTGCAATATTTCACTTAAAAGCCACGAAGCGACATATATTTCGAAATTTGAAAAAGATATTTTACAATTTGATGAAGTTATAGAATGCTATCACACGGCAGGAGTTTATGATTATTTACTAAAAGTGATGGTGAAAGATATGGATGACTATCAGCATTTTTTAGCAAAAAAATTAGCTTCAATTGATAATTTGGGGCAAGTACAAAGTGCTTTTGTGATGACTGAAGTCAAATCTACTACCAACCTTCCTGTTAATTAAAATTTGACTTACATTTGTGATATGAAAATAGTTTTTGCCACAAATAACGCTAATAAACTAAAAGAAGTTCGACAATCATTGTCTTCTATAGAAATTATAAGCCTTCAAGACATTGGATGTTTTGATGACATTCCCGAAACGGCTAATACACTTGAAGGAAATGCTATTTTAAAAGCCAATTTTGTTACAAAAAACTATGGTTGTGATTGTTTTGCTGATGATACAGGGCTTGAGGTTGAGGCTTTAAACGGAGTTCCTGGAGTTTACTCAGCAAGATATGCTGGAGCAAATTCAGATTCAGAAAAAAACATGCAAAAATTACTATCTGAATTAGATTCAAAAACTAACAGAAAGGCGCAATTTAAAACTGTTGTTACTCTAAATCTAAAGGGAAGACAATATCTTTTTGAAGGAATATGTAAAGGTGAAATTTTGACAGAGAAATACGGAAAAAAAGGTTTTGGCTATGATCCAATTTTTAAACCAACAGGTTTTAAAAAATCTTTTGCTCAAATGACTTTGGAAGAAAAGGGTAGTATTTCTCATCGTGGAAAAGCCATCAAAAAATTGATTGAATTTTTAAATCAATTAAAGAGTTGAATCCACAAAAGTCATATAAAACCACCTTCTTTTTATTACTGATTTTATTAGTTGTTTTCTTTTTTCTAAACATCAGCCTTGGCTCTGTATCTATACCTTTTAAAGACGTTTTTTCTTCATTTTTTGATGATGCAGTTAATAAAGAGCCTTGGCGAACAATTGTTATAAATTACAGGCTTCCGAAGGCTATCACAGCAATTTTAGTAGGTGCTGGATTGTCAATTAGCGGATTGCTAATGCAAACATTATTTAGAAATCCACTTGCAGGACCATTTGTTTTAGGTATTAGTTCTGGAGCGAGTTTAGGTGTTGCAATCCTCATTTTAGGTGCATCTCTTATTGGCGGAATTTCAGCCTTTGAAACTTCAAGTTTTTCTATGGCAATCGCAGCAAGTTTAGGTGCATTTTTGGTTTTGTCAGCTGTTTTAATTGCCGCAAATAAAGTAAGAAACACAATGTCAATTTTAATTATTGGTTTGATGTTTGGCAGTATTACATCAGCAATTATAAGTGTTTTAGCCTATTTTAGTAGTGCCGAGCAATTACAACAATTTATTTTTTGGGGATTTGGAAGTCTCGGAAATCTCAGTTGGAATGAACTCAAAATTTTTGGGTTTATTTTTATTCTTGGCGTTTCTTTACTCATTTTTATTATCAAACCATTAAATAGTATGCTTCTTGGCGAAAACTATGCCAAAAGCATGGGCGTAAACATCAAAAAAACGAGAAATATCGTGTTAATTATAACAAGTATTTTAACAGGAGTTATTACGGCTTTTTCAGGTCCAATAGCGTTTGTAGGGCTTGCTGTTCCTCATTTAACAAAATTGATATTTAATACATCAAATCATAAAATATTATTACCAGCAGTTACAATAGTTGGTGCAATTTTAATGCTCGTTGCAGATATGATTGCGCAATTACCAACAAGCGAATATACATTACCAATAAATGCAATAACCTCGTTATTTGGTGCACCAATTGTGATTTGGTTACTTATCAGAAAACGAAAAATATTTATTTAGATTGGAAAATAACGCAAAACATATCATTTTAAATATAAAAAAATTAACTATTGGATACTCTTCAAAGAAGTTAGAATCAGTTGTTGCAAGAGGCATCAATATAGAAGTGAATGAGCCTAAATTAATTTGTTTAGTTGGTAAAAACGGAATTGGGAAATCTACTTTATTAAGAACGCTTTCAGGGGTTCAACCAAAATTAAGTGGCGAAATAATCATCAGAAATAAAAACTTAAATACCTATTCATCAAATGACTTATCAAGAATAATGAGTTTGGTACTTACTGAAAAATTACCTGAAAGCAACTTGACTGTTTTTGAACTCATTGCCTTAGGAAGACAGCCTTATACAAATTGGATTGGCTCACTTTCTCAAACTGATATTGAAAAAATAAATGAGGCAATGCAACTCACAAATATTGAACATCTATCTGATAGGAAATATTTTGAATTGAGTGATGGTCAACTTCAAAAAGTGTTGATTTCAAGAGCCTTAGCACAAGATACTGATATTATTATTTTAGACGAACCAACAGCACATCTTGATGTGCAACATAAAATGGAAACGTTCTTATTATTAAAAGAATTGGTTGATGATTTTGGCAAAACTATTATAATTTCTACACATGAAATTCATCTTGCAATACAATCTGCAAATGAACTATGGCTGATGACTGAAGATGAAATTATTTGCGGAAACCCTCAAAAATTAATCAAAAATGAAAGTATTGAGAAATTATTTTCGTCTGATAAAATCGAATTTGATGTGAAAAAACAGCAGTTCACGTTAAAATAAGTTAAACCCAAAACAAACTATTTTAATATTTAGTATTTTAGCCAAAACAAACTCTCATAAATGAAAAAAATTACCTTCTTATTTATTATTCTTTTAGTAATAACTTCATGTAAATCAAAAAAAGAAACTGTAGAGAATAAATCTATTGACTTTGCACTAACTTACGCTAACACAATCACTACTGATGATGTAGAAGAACATGTATATGCAATTGCTTCAGACGAATTTGAAGGAAGAGCAACTGGAGAAATAGGGCAAAAATATGCCGCAAAATATTTAGCAGGTCAGTATTCAAAATTTGGTGTTAAAAAATATATTGAAAACACATATTATCAAACTATTCCTATCGAAGCATTGGTAAATAAAAAGAGAGGTTATGCATCTAAAAATCCGTCAGAAAATGTAATTGCGTTTATAGAAGGTACTGAAAAACCAAACGAAATATTAGTGATTTCTTCACACTATGACCACATGGGAATCAAAGATGGTCAAATTTATTACGGTGCAGATGATAATGCATCTGGAACTACTGCTGTACTTGAAATTGCACAAGCATTTGCTAAAGCAAAAAAAGAAGGTCACGGACCAAAACGCTCAATAATGTTTATCAATTTTACTGGTGAAGAAAGAGGATTGTTAGGCTCAAAATACTTTGCTGCAAACCCTGTAGTTCCAATGACAAGTATTGTTGCAAACCTTAATATTGATATGATTGGACGTATTGGAAAAGAGCGCCCAAATGATGAAAATTATGTGTATGTAATTGGTGCAGATAGATTGAGTACAGAATTGCACAACATCAATGAAAAAGCGAATGAAAAATACACAAAAATGGATTTGGATTATACCTATAATGAAGATGATGATCCAAACAGATTTTACTTTAGATCTGACCATTATAACTTCGCAAAAAATGGAATTCCAATTATTTTTTATTTTAATGGTGTTCATGTAGATTATCATAAACCGACAGATACTCCTGACAAAATTAATTTAGAATTACTTACAAAACGCGTAAAATTAGTGTTTTATACTGCTTGGGAAATAGCAAATCGTGAAGAGCGATTGATTGTGGATGTGAAGTAAAAGGTATAAGGTTTTGGGTAAAAGGTTAAAGATGTTAAGTGAATTATAAAACTTACTTAAACTTTATTCCTTTGCAACTTTGAACCTCTTTTTAATGCATAATCTTAAAAAGTAATTCTTTTAAAATATCACCTTGTGATAAGTTACTTGCTCCAACTCCTTTACTTTTCATATCAGCATCGCGTAGCAAACCTATAATCTGAGAAACTTTCCTCATAGGATAATTTCGTCCTGCATTGAGGTAATCTCCAACAAAATAAGGGTTTACACGTAGTGCTTTTGCAACACTTCCTTTTGATTTATCTTTTAATCCGTGATATTGCAAGAGTTGCGTAAAAAAACTATTGAGCAATGAAATTGTCATTACTAATGGATTTGATTTTGGGTTTTGAGCAAAATAATTGATGATTTGATTGGCTTTTACAATCTGCTTCTCTCCTACTGCTTTTCGTAATTCAAAATTATTAAAATCTTTACTGATACCTATATTCTCTTCAATCAGTTTTGGAGTAATATTATTGTCATCACCAACAACAACTTTTAATTTTTCTAATTCATTATTGATTCTACTCAAATTATTTCCAAGGAATTCCACCAACATTTGCGCTGCTTTTGGTTCAATCTGATATTTTTGACCTGATAAAACTCTGCGAATCCAATCTGCAACCTGATTGTCATATAGTTTCTTGCTTTCAAATAATTCACCGTTTTTAGCGACTATTTTTGCTAGTTTTTTACGCTTATCAAGTGATTTGTATTTATAGCAAATTACCAGCACAGTTGTTGGTTGCGGATTTTCTGCATACGGAACAAAATTTTCGATAGTTCGAGATAATTCTTGTGCTTCTTTAACAATTATAACTTGTTTTTCTGCCATCATCGGAAAACGCTTAGCGTTAGAAATAATCTCTTCTACCGATATATCACGACCATATAAAATCATTTGATTAAAGCCTCTTTCTTCTTCTGATAAAATAGATTTTTCAATAAACTCAGAAATTTTATCTATATAATAAGGCTCATCACCCATTAAAAAATAAATAGGTTTTATATTTCCTTGTTTTATGTCGGAAACTATTTGTGCTACTGTTGCCATAAATGAATAAAAATATGCATTTTTGTGATATGCAACCGTTAAATTTACCTACATATCAATTCAAAATCAAAAGTAGCGAAAATAAGCAACTTATTTTTGATAAAATCAGAAAAAAATATGTGGTTTTAACTCCTGAAGAATGGGTACGTCAAAACTTTGTAGAATATTTAATCAAAGAAAAAGGATATCCAGTTTCGCTGATTGCTGTAGAAAAACAAGTAACTGTAAACAATTTAAAAAAGCGTTTTGACATTCTTGTATTTGACAAAAGCGGGAATCATGATATTATAGTTGAATGTAAATCGCCAAAAATAAAAATCACACAAGAAACATTTGATCAAATTGCGAGATATAATCTTACTTTAAGTGCACAATATTTGGTTGTAACAAACGGAATTACGCATTATTATAGTAAAATGGATCGTAAAAACAAGCAATATGTTTTTTTAGAAAATATAAAAACATATAAATAACAGATTGCACTTTACTGATTTTTAATTACTTACAATTTATTTTTCTTAAATATATTCTCTTAACAAAAAATATAATGCAAATAAGAGTATATTAGTGTTTTAAAATACTACATTTGCATTTTAAAATTAATTAATTATTACAATGAAACAAGGTACAGTAAAATTCTTCAACGAATCTAAAGGATTTGGATTTATTACAGAAGAAGGAACAAACACTGAGTATTTCGTACACATTTCTGGCTTAGTTGACAGAATTGCTGAAGGAGATAACGTAGAGTTTGATTTAAAAGAAGGAAAAAAAGGCTTAAACGCAGTAGATGTTAAAGTAATTTAATATTTCTCAACTTTTTAACGAGACAAGAGTCTGCAATTTTATTGCAGGCTTTTTTTATGCTTTCTTTTTAACATTTTTTGACTTTGTCAGTTTAAAACGATAACTTCGCTTTCGGGCGATATAGTTCATTAAAACGCAACCATATCTTTACCATTAGGCGTAATGCCAAAAACGAAATAAGAATTGAAAAGCGGTATAAGAAATAAAAACCGAAATTTAAAACGTAATAAAAATAAACAATGAAAACATATTATATTCTAATCATTTTTGTATCTATGCTATTCTCTTGTAAAACTCAAGAACAAACAAATAAAATTAAAACTATGAACAATAAAACTATTCAAGAATTTAAAGTAATCGGAATTTCCATAAGAACAACTAATGAAAATGGACAATCCGCAAAAGATATAGAAACAATATGGGGGAAATTTTGGGACGAAAAAATTCAAGAAAAAATACCGAATAAAGTGAATGATAATATTTATGCAGTTTACACAGATTATGAAACTGATTTTAATGGAGCATACACTACAATTATAGGTTTACCTGTAAGTTCGTTAGAAAATATCCCAAAAGGTTTTGTTGGAATAACAATTAAAAAAGCAGAATATCAAAAGTTTGTTTCAAAAGGAAAAATGCCAGAAGCAGTTGTTAATACTTGGATGGAAATATGGGGGAACAAGGAACTGAACCAAATACGTGCTTATAAAGCAGACTTCACTATTCACGGAAAAAAATATTATGATGGAGATAATGCAGAAGTAGAAACTTTTATATCTGTAGAATAAAGCACATACGCCTACAAAGTGTAAAAATAATAAGGGTTTTAGTGCTTAATCCAAAGTTCAGTGCATTTTACAAAGTCCGCAAAATTTACAATTTTGCGTGTAATATTTTAAAAGAAAAATTGTAAATTTCGCTAAGTAATAAACCGAAAAGTAAGTGTGTTTTAATCCCTTACTATTCTTACACAAACC
>JAKITY010000019.1 GCA_021647835.1 Flavobacteriaceae bacterium
CTAACGGTGTAATTATTATTTCAACTAAAAAAGGAAAATCTACTTTTAGAGCCGAATACAATGTAAAAGCTGGTCTTAATGCATTAGTAGACAAGCTTGATGTTTTTACAGCCGATGAATACAGAGCGTTAATTGCGGAAATTAGACCAGACGACGTTTCATTATTAGGAAATGCAAATACAGATTGGCAAGATGTAATTTACCAAGAAGAAGTGAGTATTGACCATTCTTTATCGTTAAGCGGTCAGCTTTTTAATACAATGCCTACTCGTTTTTCATTTGGATATACAGACCAACCTGGTTTAAGAAAGACTTCTAGTTTTGAAAGAATTTCTTCAAAATTATCATTAAGTCCAACTCTTTTCGACGATCATTTAAAAGTAAATGTAAATGCTAGTTTAAATAGTGAGGCAAACCGTTTTGCAGATGCTGTTGAAGGTTCTGCAATTTATATGGATCCTACACAACCTGTATACGATGATAATTCTCCTTTTGGAGGATTCTTTGAATACCATATCAATGGAGAGCCTAAAAATGCTAATAGAAACCCACTTGCTAGTTTACTTCAACGAGAAAATAAAAGTCGAGTAAACCGCTTTTATGGAAATGTAAAATTAGATTACAAACTACACTTTTTCCCTGATGTAAGTGCTGTTTTAAATATTGGATATGACAAAAGTAAAGGAGAAGGCTTCAACGAACTTTCAACAGAAAGCATTAACGGATTTAGACTTGCTGTTGGTGATCCATTTTTAGGGTCAAGATCTGAATATACTAGTGAAAGAACAAACTCATTATTAGATGGTTACTTTGTGTATAATAAAGAACTAGAAAATGTAAATGTGGAAGTAACTGCTGGTTATTCTTATCAAAAATTTGAAGGAAGAGATTACAATACTGGCAATTTAATGGATCCAGATAGAGAATCTGATGTGTATACACATCCAGATGTTGTATTAATTGGTTTCTTTGGAAGAACAAACCTTTCTTTTATGGATAAATACTTACTTACGCTATCCTATAGAAGAGATGGTACTTCAAGATTTAGTGAAGATAACCGTTGGGGTAACTTCCCTGCTGCTGCTTTAGCTTGGAAAATTAGCGAAGAAGACTTCTTAAAAGATTCAAATACTATTTCTGACCTTAAATTAAGAATAGGTTGGGGTATTACAGGACAGCAAGACATTTCTGCATCGTATGCATTTCTTGGTAGAACTATTCAAAGTTCTAATATATCACAATATATATTTGGAAATACACCTATTCTTACTGCAATTCCTCAATCTAGATTTGAAGATTTAAAATGGGAAGAAACAACTACTTACAATTTAGGATTTGACTATGGAATATTAGAAGATAGATTCAAAGGGTCTTTAGAGGTTTATTTAAAAGAATCTAAAGATTTAATTGCAAATGTTGCTGTTGCGGATGGCTCCAATTTTAGCAATGCAGGTTTTCAAAATATTGGTAAATTTATTTCTAAAGGTATTGAATTTTCGGTAGGTACCGATTTATATAAAACCGATGATTTAAGATGGGACATGAATTACAATATAAACTTGATAAACACAAAAATTGATGAATTGGCTTTGGGTCAAGATATTGAAACTGGTGGAATTTCTGGTGGTACTGGTTCTAAGATTCAAGTGCATAGTGAAGGATTTGCTCCAAACTCCTTTTTTGTTTACAAACAATTATATGATGCAAGTGGAAACCCTGTTGAAGGAGCTTATGTAGATTTAAATCAAGATGGTATTATTAATACAAGCGATAGATATATCTATAAAAACCCTAGCGCAGATGTTTTAATGGGATTACAGTCCAATCTAAACTATAAAAATGTAGATTTAGGTGTTAGTTTTAGAGCAAGTATAGGTAATTATATTTACAACAATGTAAACTCTTCAAGAGCACAATACAATCTTTTGCAAGCAACAACTGCTTTAGGTAATATGCCTACAACAGTTTTAGAATCTAATTTTAATGAGACTTCCGAAGTATTATTATCCGATTATTATATTGAAAATGCTTCCTTTCTTAAAATGGACAATATAACTTTAGGCTATACTTTTAATCAATTCAAGAAAAACTCAACTAAAATTAGACTTTGGACAGGAATTCATAATGTATCTACACTAACAAAATATAGTGGCTTAGATCCAGAAGTTTTTAATGGGATTGATAATACTATTTATCCAAGACCAAGAACATTTTTAATGGGATTAAATATTAATTTTTAAAATAATATAAAATGAATACAAAAAATATATTTAAATTTTATTTTCTTTTGATAGTTTTACTTTTAATAACTTCTTGTACCGAAGATTTAAATGTAACGCCACAGGATGATGATGAATTTTTAACAGAACAATTCTATTCAAACTCTAGTGCGTATAAACAAGCTTTGGCTGGTGTTTATGGCAATCTTTCATTAACAGGAACGACAGGTGCAGGCTCGTCAAACCTTCAAGGAATTGATGCTGGAACAAGCCAATATGCAAGAACACTTTGGTACTTACAAGATTTAGCATCCGATGAGCCTATTTGGTCTTATGAGAATGATGAAGGAGGTGCTGTAAAAGCAATTCAAAGAAACACTTGGTCTTCTTCTAACTCTATTCTTTTAGGATTTTTTAGTAGAGCTATGTTTTCAGTTGCATTGAGCAATGAGTTTTTAAGACAATCTACTGATGAAAAACTAGCCGAAAGAGGACATACAGATGCACTTGCAAATGATATTGTAGCGTACAGAGCCGAAGCAAGATTGTTAAGAGCTTTGTCTTATTATCATTTGATGGATTTGTTTGGAAAAGCAGCTTTTGTTACCGAAGATGATCCTGTTGGCGCATACCAAGGTCCACAATATGATAGAACACAATTATTTGACTTTGTAGAATCTGAACTTTTGGCTATTGAAAATGACTTAATTGATGCAAGACAAAACGAATATGCAAGAGCAGATAGAGCAGTTGCATGGATGATTTTAGCTAAGATGTATTTGAATGCTAATGTATATATTGGTCAAGATAAAAATACGGAGAGCATTACATACTGTAACAAAATAATAAACGGAGGTTACTCTTTAGCATCAAATTACGACCATAATTTTTTAGCTGACAATGATTCTAATGAAGCAGCTCAAAATGAACTCATATTCTCATTAGTATCTGATGGTGTTGTAACTCAAAACTATGGAGCAACAACCGTTATTATTAATGGTGAAGTTGGTAGTCTTGAAAATAATGCTGCTGATTTAGGTGCTCAAGGTTGGGGTGGCGCATTAAGAATTAGAAAACAGTTTGCTTTGAAATTCTTGAATGGCGATGTACCAATGACAGATACTAGAAACACAATACTTACAGCAGGAAGAGATATTGAAATTACTGATGTTGGCGATAGAGACTCTGGTTATATTATTACAAAATTTAAAAATATTACCTCAACAGGTGCTCCAGGAGTTGACCCAACATTTGTAGATACTGACTTTCCTATGTTTAGATTGGCAGATGTATATCTTATGTATGCAGAAGCTGTTGTAAGAGGTGGTTCTGGAGGAACTATGACAGAAGCAGTTAACTATGTAAATTTATTACGAACAAGAGCAAATTCAACATCAATAGCAACTGTAGAATTAGATTTAGACTTTTTAATTGACGAAAGATCAAGAGAATTGTATTGGGAAGGGCACAGAAGACAAGATTTAATTAGATTTAACCTTTATACTGGAGGGAATTATAATTGGGTTTGGAAAGGCGGAAGTGCAAATGGAATTGCTATACCAAGCCACTTAAATGTATATCCTTTACCTTCCAATAGTATTGCGGCAAATCCTAATTTGACTCAAAATTTAGGCTACTAATTTAAATTATCAAAAAATGAAAAAAATAATTAATTTATTAATTTTATCAATATTTATTATCTCAGTTTTTTCCTGTGATAATCAAGATCAAGAGCAGTTAATCATTACTGCAAGTGGCGCTGGAGAAATAACTTCTCCAGAAACTGGCACTGTATATGTATTAAATCCTCTAGAAAATCAAACGAACACAATATTTACACTCACTTGGAGTGATGCAAATTTTGATGTGCCTACTGAAATTAATTACAGTGTAGAATTTGCAGTAACAGGAACCAATTTTGAAACACCTTTGGTTGCAGGAGAAACTACAAACACTTTTTTAACATGGAATATTGGCGAGTTTAATAGCATTGTAAGTGGTGCAGGATTGCCTCCTTTTGCTGAAGGCAGTTTAGATGTTAGAGTGGTTGCAACTGTGGGTTCTGTTTCTAGTACGCCACAAATTTCGCAACCAATAACAATTTTAGTTACGCCTTTTACAACAGAATTACCTAAAATTGCTGTACCTGGAAACCATCAAGGATGGGATCCTCCAACAGCACCTATATTAGCATCATCTGCTTTTGGAGAAACTGATTATGTAGGATATGTATGGTTAGATGGAGAATATAAATTTATTGCACCAAATACTATCTTAGAATTTGAATGGGGAAATATAGATTGGGGAGATGATGATACATTTACAGGAACCTTATTAGAAACAGACGAAGTAAATTGCAACGCTTCAACTGCCGGATATTATTTATTAAACGTAGATACTGACGCGCTCACATATAGTGCGCAACTAACAAATTGGGGTTTAATTGGCTCTGCAACTCCAGACAATTGGAGTAGCGACCAAGATATGACCTATGATGCAGGTACTGCAACTTGGACAATTACTTTAGACTTAAGTGCCGAAGAGATTAAATTTAGAGCAAATGATGATTGGACATTAAATTTAGGCGATAACGATGCAGACCTTTCTTTAGAACAAGATGGTGCAAATATTTCCGTTCCTAGTGCTGGAAATTATACTGTAGTCTTAGACTTAAGTACTCCTAGAGAATATACATACAGTTTAACCTTAAATTAAAATCATGAAGCGTATATATAAAATATTCATACTTACTTTTTTTATAACAGGATTAATTTCTTGTGATAAAAATGAAAACTTTTCAATAGAACAACCACAAACGGGTTTCTTTATAGAAACTCCTAGTTCTGGGTCAAGCCTTATTTTAGATAGAACAAGCCCAGAGAATCAAGCATTAGCAGTTACTTGGGAAGATACTGTAAATCAAGATGTTTCTTACACGCTAGAGGTTGCAAAAACCGCTACAGACTTTGCTGAAAGTTTTTCAACAACTTCAACCACTTCAAAAAATTATACGTGGTCAGTAGAAGAATTGAATACTTTTCTTGTGAATACTGTTAGACTTCCACAGTCGGAAGAATCAACAATAGATTTAAGGGTTGTAGCATCAAATGGAGAAATATCAAATACAATTACACTGTCTGTAACACCTTTTATTATAGAAGTTTCAGAGTTATTTGTTAACGGAACATTTACAAGTTGGAATCCTACTTTAGCAGTAGCAATGAACTCATCAGAATTTAACATCTTTACAATCAATATTGATTTAGCCGATGGCGATGAATTTAATTTTATTCCAAACAATACTACCGATGAAGTTGTATGGCAATTAGTAGATGCCACTTCAAATGAAGTTACAAAATTTGGAGGCGTAAATGTTTCAGGCTATTCCGCAGGAAACTATGACATTACAGTAGATTTGAATAATAACACGTTTACTATTGTAGAAATAACTTTTCCTGAAGCACTATTTTTAGTTGGCGCAGGAGTTCCTGATGCAGGTTGGGGTTGGGGATCACCTGTTGAAATGGTTTTAACAAGTGTAGATGTTTTTCAAGTAGAAACAAACCTAATCAATGATACCTTTAGATTTTTTACTGTAAATGGAGATTGGGGATCAGGACTAAATTATCCTTCTTTTATTGCTGATGGCTATACAATAGATGCTAACTTTGAAGATGCTTTAGATGGCGACAACAACTTTAGATTTATTGGAACACCTGGTGTATATTCAATTACTGTTGATGGAACAAACAAAACCATTACCGCCGTTGAAATTATTCAAAGTTTAAGAATTGCCGTACCAGGAAATCATCAAGGTTGGGATCCAACAACTGCACCTCAGTTAGAGGCTTCTTCTGCTGCTACAACAGATTATGAAGGTTATGTATGGTTAGACGGAGAACATAAGTTTGTAGGTCCAGATGGAAGTGGAAATTTTGCTTGGGGAAATATAGATTGGGGAGATGCCTCTGGAACTAACGGAAGTTACACACAAGTATTAACCGAAACTGGAGAAGGAAATATTGGCGCTCCAAGTGGTGCCGGACACTATTTTATACAAGCAGATACAGATGCTTTAACATACTCTGAAACTATGTATATTTGGGGAGTAATTGGAGATGCAACTCCAGGAGGTTGGGGAAGTGATCAAGACATGACTTATGACGCAGGTGCTGGAGTTTGGACAATTACTTTAGACTTAACAGTAGGACAACTAAAATTTAGAGCCAATGATGATTGGACTTGGAACTACGGAGATACTGGAGCAGACGGTTCATTAGAAAATAATGGTGACAACATGGTTATTAACACTGCTGGGAATTACACTATTATTTTAGATTTAAGTACGCCAAGAGCATACACATATTCGATTACACTTAATTAACAAATTACTATTAAAAAGGCTATTCCGTAAGAATAGCCTTTTTAATATATACTCTTTTTTTTATGAAAAAAATATTACTTTTCGCTCTTTTATCAATTACTTATACTATAAACAGTCAAGTAACAATTACTCCAAATCCTTTTGAAGTAAACCAATCAATAACTATTACTGTTGATGTTAATAGTACGGCTACTGACAGTAATACAATGAGCAGTCCTACTAAAGTATATATCCATTCAGGTGTTGGTCCAGAATCAAACCCTTGGACGTATGTTGTTGGTAATTGGGGAGCAGATGATGGAGTTGGAGAAATGACGAATACTGGTAGCGGTATTTGGAGTATAACACTTACTACTGAAACCTATTACGGACTTACTACTGCGCAAGCAGCAACCATTACAAAAATGGGAATAGTTTTTAGGAATGAAGACGGAACTCAAGAACTTAAAGATAATGGAGGTTCCGATTTCTTTTTTGATGTAGGTGCTTTTCAAGTTACACTAACAAACCCAACTGAAAACGCTACAACTATCCTAAATTCAGGAAGTAATCTAAATATAGATGCAACAAATACTAGCGGAAATGCCGATTATGTTTTAAAAGCAAATGGTACTGTTATAAACTCACAGTCTGCTGTTTCAACCTATTCATATACGCACACAAGTATTACTTCAAATCAAATCTATGAACTAGAAGTAACATTAGGCGCAACAACTATTACAAAGAATTTTAGCGTATTAGTAGATCCTGGAACAACTTATGACGTGATGGCGACAGATTATCCAGAAGGCATTAACTATAACCCTGCTGACCCAACAAAAGCAATATTAGTTCTTGATGCTACAGGAAAAGACTTTGTATATGTAGCAGGAAGTTTTAACAACTGGCAACCTGATGGATCGTATGCTATGAAAAGAGATCCTTCTAGAAATAGTAAATTTTGGATTGAATTAACAGGTTTAACTTCTGGTCAAATAGAAACCTATCAGTATTGGGTTGTGGACAAAACACCTATTACCAATTCACCAGCATTAGTGAAAACTGCCGACCCTTATTCTACATTAGTTTTATCTCCTTTTGATGATCCTTGGATTCCTGCATCAACATATCCAAGTATGCCTGCATATCCTGCTGGACAAGAACGTGAAGTAACCGTTTTACAGACTGGGCAAACAGCCTATAATTGGCAAGTAACAAATTTTGTGAAACCTAAAAAAGAAGATTTAGTTATTTATCAAGTTTTAATAAGAGATTTTGATACTAATAGAAATTACCAAGACCTTATTGACCGTATAGATTATTTTAAAAGTTTAAATATAAACGCTATTCAGTTGCTTCCTAATATGGAATTTGAAGGCAACGAAAGTTGGGGTTACAACACCTCTTTTCATATGGCTTTAGATAAATTCTATGGAACAGAAGATAAATTTAAAGAATTTGTTGATTTATGTCATCAAAATGGAATTGCAGTAATTCTAGATATTGTATTAAATCACGCTTTTGGACGTAATCCAATGAACAGAATGTGGATGAATGATCCTGACGGAGATGGTTGGGGAGAACCAAGTTCTGAAAACCCATATTTTAATCAAACTCCTAGACATGCTTATAATGTTGGCTCTGATTTTAATCATCAACAAACAAGAACTCAAAACTATTCAAAACGAATTATAAAGCACTGGATAGAAGAATATAAAATTGATGGTTTCCGTTGGGATTTAACCAAAGGATTTACTCAAAACTGTAGTGCAAGTGATGAAACATGCACCAATACTTATCAACAAGATAGAGTTGATGTTCTTAAAGATTATGCCGATTATTCTTGGAGTATAGATCCTGATCATTATGTTATTTTTGAACATCTTGGTACAGATAATGAAGAGCAACAATGGGCAAATTATAGAATTGGCGAAGGAAAAGGAATTATAATGTGGGGAAAAATGACCGAGCAGTATAATCAATTAACGATGGGACACTCTTCAAATACGAATATTGAAAGAGCAGGACATATTAGTCGTGGCTTTACCGATAAACGAGTTATAGGCTATCCTGAGAGTCATGATGAAGAACGCTTAATGTATAAAAACTTACAGTTTGGCAACTCTTCAAATGCATCGCATGATGTAAAGGACTTAAATACGGCTTTATCAAGAATGTCTGCATTAGGTGCTGTATCATTAACAATTCCTGGACCAAAAATGATTTGGCATTTTGCTGATTTAGGAATGGAAAACTCTATTTTTACGTGTAATGATGGTTCTGTAAATGAACCAAACTGTAAATTAGATACAAAACCACAACCTCAATGGGCAAATAATTGGTTGGCTGATACAAATAGAAATCAAATTTATAATGATTGGGCAAGACTTATTGCTTTAAAAATAAATGAACCAGTTTTTGAAGCCGATTATTCTATTAATTCAGGAAATTTAACTCCTCGTATTTATGTTTGGGATAACACTATACCTTCAAGTGAATTAAAAAATGTAGTAATTCTTGCAAATTTTGATGTAACCACTCAAAATGTAACACCAAATTTTCCTTACACAGGAACTTGGTATGATTTAATGGATGAAACAGGAAGCACATCAATTAATGTAACAAGTACTACAAATCCTATAAGTATTAATGCTGGACAGTTTAAGATATATGGAAATAATGCTGCTGTGGGATTGAGTGTCTCTGAATTTGATATTTCTGATAGTATTAAATTATACCCAAACCCAACAAAAAATAGTTTTTCTATTGATAAACCATCACAAAAAATAGAAATTTTTGATGTTACAGGAAGAAATGTAAAATCCTTTTCTGGAGAATTTACTAAAAACGTACCTTTTGATATTTCATTTTTATCAAACGGAATATACTTTGTGAAAATTACAACTTCAAAAGGAATAAGTACAAAACAACTATTAAAACAATAATTATTAACCTTTAAATTTTTTATTATGAAACAAATTTACATTTTTATTCTAGCTCTTTTTATAGGAGTAAACAGTTATTCTCAATTATCACTTACCAGTACACCAAATGGTGTTGTATCCGTATCTTATGGCGCAAGTGGTGATTTTAGTCTTTATAATCCAGGAGCAGACCCTGTTGTTCTATATTTGTGGGTTCCTGATACCATGAATTCTCAAAATATTTTTTATGGTGATGATTGGAACGGATCATTAATTAATTTAACTTGGGACGGAACAGCTCATGTTGGAACAATAGACTTAAACATGCGTAACTTTAGTACTGGAGGAATTATCCCTACAGGAACTACCGTAACTGATTTTATGCTCATTTTAAGACATTCAAGTGGTGCTCCACAAAGTGCAGATTTAACAGCATCAACTTATGGGTATTCTCTTTCTGTTTTACCAGTTGAAGATTTTTCAAGAATATCGTTAAATTTATATACATCTGTAGATATGTTACATATTTCTGGTCTTAAAAGTAACGAAGGATATACTACTTCTATTTTTGACACAATGGGAAGGCAAATTATAAATACAACTTCTAATAGTAATCAAATTGATATTTCAGCATTAAAAACTGCTGTATATTTTGTAACTTTAGAAACGTCTGAAGGAAATATCATCAGAAAAAAAATAATCAAACAATAATTATAGCAAATTAATTTATTGTAGTAGATAGAAGAAAATTCAGCAAATGCTGGATTTTCTTTATTTACAAAACTACTTCTTTTCTGTTTTCTGATTAATCATATCTAAAAAAATCTCAAAAGCTTTCCAGTATTCATCATTCCCTTCAGTAGATTCCCAAAGTGCACGTGAACCATGAACTCCTTCAAATGAAGGCTCAAAATGAATATAATCACCTTTTACAACATTGATTTTTAAATCTTTTACTTGCTGTACTTCTTTTTTAGATGAAGTTACAAAAACTGGTTTTTTATAATCTTGCAATTTATCGCTCATTCTTATTCCCTTTAAATATTCTCCCGGGCTAAATGAAGCAACAGCCTTAACCTTCTCATTTTCTTTACCAATCAATAATACTAATGATGCTGAATACGAACTACCGACCAATATTATCGGTTGATTTCCATTCATGTCATATAAATAATCAATTGCTGCCTCAATATCTTGTCGAGCATCTAAAAAACCTGTTGGTAAACTTTTATCTCTTGCTCTTTGCGCCGTTTCGTTGGTAATTTCATTTGCTATTTTTCCTGAACGTTGATCTATCGCCAAACTAGCATATCCAAGATAAGCAAGTTTAATTGCTGTATCTTTATATTCACCTCTACTAAATCCTGCTTGATGACATAGTAAAACTGTTGGCTTTTTACCATTTACCTCATAAATATCTGCTGAGATAAGCAAACCTTCTTTTGATGGAAATCTTGTTTTGACAACAAAAATATTAGGCTCGTGAACACTTTCTTTATTAGAATTAGATTGCGTTTCTTTTTCAATAATATCTACTGGTTTCTTTTCCTTTGTGTTACAAGAAATTATCAATAAACAAATAAATGCGAATACTATTTTCCTCATAATTAAACTCTATAAGTGTCAGGTTTCCATTTTTTTATTAATCTTTTTATTTTTTTCTCTGATAAATCTTCAGAAACGGCTCTTTTTGCTAAATCTAAAAATTCATCATCTGAAGCAAAACGCAAACCAATTATCTGTCTAGTTTTCAATTCTTTACTAAATGGTTTTCCTGACAATAAATAATGTCTGAAATTCTCTTCTGCTCTTATGGCTCTATCTTGGGCTTTTAAAGCAAACGAGCGTGCATAATAACTAACTATTAAAAAAAGCACAGAAACTAATACAAGCAATGAAGCTGAATATTGATTATTACTGCTTGTTCTAACTAAATTTACAACTGAACCTATTAAAAGTAACAGCATAAATACTCCACCTAAATAGTGAAATACCGGAACCATTTTACTATGATTTTTATAATTTTGATTTTCCATAAATAATATTTTACGATTGAACTGTAAATATAACTATTTATAATGAAAAGATATAAAACAAAAAATCCTGTTGAAATTCAACAGGATTTTTATTCTGTGGGCGATGAGGGATTCGAACCCCCGACCCTCTCGGTGTAAACGAGATGCTCTGAACCAACTGAGCTAATCGCCCTAAGCGGATGCAAATATAAGTGAGTTTTTGTTTCTCACAAAGTTTTTACTAAAAAATATCAAACTATTTCTGCAACTACAAATGTACTTCCTCCAATAAAAATTAAATCATCTTTTGAAGCATTATCGCATGCACTTTCAAATGCTTTATTTACAGAAAAATACTCTTCTCCAATCAAATTATGCTCTTTTGCTTTTACTTTTAAAATACTTGTATCCAATCCTCTTGGGATATTCGGTTTACAAAAATAATAGGTTGCCTTTTTAGGAAATAATGGCAAAACTGTATCTAAATCTTTATCGCTTACAACTCCCAAAACTATATGTAATTTTTCATAGGTTTGTTTTAATAATTGACGTATCACATAGGTCAAACCTTCTCTATTATGCGCTGTGTCGCAAATTATCAAAGGCTTTTCGTTTAATACTTGCCAACGTCCTAATAGTCCTGTGTTTTTTACAATATTTTGTAATCCCTTAACGATATTTTCATCAGAGATTGAAAAGTTTTTTTGTAATACTTTGATAGTTTGAACTGCCGTTTTGATATTTTTTGACTGATATGTCCCTTTTAAATCAGAAGTATATTCTTGTGTGATATTTTTATCAGCCAAAAATAAATCGGAATGTGTTTCTATTGCTTTCTGATAAAAAATAGTATGTACCTCTTCTTGATACTCACCAATAACAACTGGAACTTCATCTTTAATAATTCCTGCTTTTTCTGATGCTATTTCAGATAAAGTATTTCCAAGCATCTGCGTATGGTCTAAACCTATATTTGTAACCACAGAAACCAATGGGCTTATAATATTTGTAGAGTCCAATCTTCCTCCAAGACCAACTTCAATAATGGCAATATCAACCTTGTGTTTTGCGAAACTATGAAATGCCAAACCTACGGTCATTTCAAAAAAGGATAATTTATTTTTATCAAAAAAGGATTGGTTATCAATAATGAAACCAACAACTTCATTTTCAGAAATTGGTTGTCCATTTATTTTAATTCGTTCTCTAAAATCTTTTAAATGTGGTGAGGTATATAACCCAACTTTGTGTCCTGCTTCTTGCAAAACTGACGCAATTATATGGCTTGTTGAACCTTTCCCATTTGTCCCTGCAACGTGAACTGATTTGAACTTTTGTTCAGGAGAATCAAGATGTTCAGAGAATAATAAACTATTGGTTAAGTCTTTTTTAAAAGCTTTTTTACCTTGATTTTGGTACATTGGCAACTGAGAAAACATCCAGTTTAAAGTATCTTGATAAGTCATTAATTAGATAAAGAAAAGCGATATTTAATAATTCCTATTTGTTTGCTTCCTGCATTTGAATCTGCTTGCCAAGTTGTTTTCATCGCCGCTATTTTTGCTTGAGACAATAAACATGCTGCAGTATTGGTTGAACCTTTAACTCCTGGAGTTGCTTTGATAACTTTTCCATTTCTATCAACTTCAATGGCTACAATAACCAAGCCTTCTTCTTCGCATTCATATTTTGGTTTTGGTCTGCTCAATGCTTTTCTATTTCCTAATTGATAATCTCCTCCGCCTCCGCTTCCAGCATTTCCGTAGTAACCATCTGAATTTGGATCTCCATTTTCATTTCCTTTATCTCCGCCAACATTATCGTTTCCTTGTCCGCCTGTAGTTGTACCATCAGAAGTATTTAAGCCACCCATAAGTTCGTCTAATTTGCGTTTTTTATCTTCTTGTTCTTTTTTAATACGCGCCGCTTCGGCTTTTGCTTTGCGTTCGGCTTCGGCTTTTTCGTTTGCTTTTCGGTCGGCTTCTGCCTTTGCTTTTCGCTTTACTTCTTTTTCATTTTTTATTCTGATGGATTCCTCTGACTCTTGTGTTGCAACATCTTCTGAAGGAACGTCATCAGGAGTCGGTTCTTCAACGGTTTCCTCAACAACTTCTTCTTGCGCCGTTTCTTCTTCGGTAACTTGTGGGTTTGGTTGTGTTTTTATGGGTTCTAAAGGTTGTATATTTCCACTACCAACATTAGAAGTTCCGAAATTTACTGCAATTCCAGATTCTATTGGTGGATCCATATATTTTAATCCGAAGAAGAATATTAGCAATAACAATAATAGCATCAAAATTGCTGTTATTGTTGCTGACTTTCGTTTGTGTTTTGTATTTAAGTTTAAAACTTTCATTATTTAGGCTTCACTGCCAATATCACTTTAAATCTATTTCTATTAGCAATATCCATTACTGCAACTGCTTGCTCGATTGGCACGCCTTCTTCGGCTCTTAAAAGTATAGTTTTACTTTCGCTTGTAGCCAACAAACTTCTCAATTGTCCTTCAATTTCTGATTTTTTTACTTTCGTTCCGTTAATATAAAATCTCGAATTTTTCTTAATACTTACCGATACATTCTTTGTATTGGTAGATTTCCCTTTTGCGGTTGGCAAAATCATATCCAACGCATTTGGCGCATTGGAAGTTAGCATAAAAAAGACCAATAACAAGAATACAATATCTGTCATTGAACTCATGCTAAATTCGGGACTTACTTTATTTCTTCCTTTAAATTTCATAATTCTTATAATGAATGGATTCCTTCCTTCGCAGGAATGACAAAACTATACTGGTTCGTTTAATAAATCTAAAAACTCTACTGCTTTTGCTTCCATTTGATGCACTACTTTATTGGTTTTCACAACAATATGGTTGTAGGCAATATATGCGATAATACCAACAATCAATCCTGCAACCGTTGTTGTCATTGCAGTGTTAATTCCTCCTGCCAATTGCCCCATATCTGCTTGTCCGCCACTTGTTGCCATTTCATGAAATGCCAAAATCATACCAATTACAGTTCCTAAAAATCCAATCATTGGCGCAGCACCTGCAACAGTTGCCAAAATACTTACGTTTCTTTCGAGTTTATAAACTTCAAGAGTTCCAGCGCTTTCTATAGCTGTATTGATGTCTTCTAAAGGTTTTCCTATTCTCGAAATTCCTTTTTCTATCAATCGTGCTTCAGGGGAATTTGTTTGTGCACACAATACTTTTGCAGCGTCTAACTTTCCGTTTGAAATATTATCTTTAATCTGATTCATAAAATTATCATCAGTCTTAGAGACAGCATTTATGGCAAAAACGCGTTCGAAATAAATATATAGCGCTGCTACTAATAAGATTAATAAGATTGCAATTACTATTTGCCCTCCTATTCCGCCATCCATAATTAAATTATAGATAGATAGTGTTTTTTCTTCTGATAAGGCTTCGTCTAAAATTTCTTGTGCTTCTTGTTGCATTCTAATTTTTATTTTTTATTACTTTAATTTAACGAAATTAATGTTTGGAAATTGTAATCTAACGATTGTATCAAACTTATATTAGTTGATTCAATGCTATTTCAAAAGCAGTTTCGCATATGTTTTGCCTACTATTATTCTTTTTATGTGTATTTTCCAAAGCCTTTTTAATTGTATTTGAAGTATCTTCAAATATAGCTTTATCTTTCATTGGCAATGGTACTTTTGATTCCATCAAATAAGCAAATACACGTGCAATTCCACAATTAGAAATAAAATCTGGAAGTAAACTCACATGATTATCCGTGTGTTCCATAATTGGTCCAAAGAATATTTCTTTATCAGCAAATGGTACATTTGCTCCGGGAGAAATCACTTCCAATCCTGTTCCAATCATTTGGCTAATTTGGTCTTTTGTTACCAACCTTGATGCTGCTGCCGGAACAAATATTTCTGCTGGTAAAGACCATATTTTTTGATTAATTTCATCAAACGAAATCAAATTATCTGCTTCCAATTTATTCCCTTTTTTCTGTAAGAATAGTTCGGTGATTTCTTCCATTGTAAAACCGTTTTCATTTATCAACCCTCCAACTCTATCGATAATCCCAACAACTTTTGCACCTAATTGAGTTAAATAATATGCGGCAGCAGAGCCTACATTTCCAAAACCTTGAACGATGGCTCTTTTTCCTTCAAGAGAACCTCCATAAATATTATAATAATGTTTTACCGCTTCAGCAACACCATATCCTGTTAACATATCTGCAACAGTATATTTTTTTGATAAATCTGGTGAGAATTTTTTATCTTCAATTACTTTTATCACACCATGACGTAATTGACCGATTCTATTGATTTTTTGCGCCTCTGACGGCTTAAAATGCCCATTAAAAACTCCTTCTTGCGGATGCCAAACACCACAATCTTCAGTCATAGGAATTACATCATGAATTTCATCAACATTCAAATCGCCTCCTGTTCCGTAATAGTGTTTTAATAAAGGTGTTACAACTTTATACCAACGTCTAAGAACACCTTCTTTTCTTGGGTCGTTTGGATCAAAGTTTATTCCAGATTTTGCGCCTCCAATTGCAGGTCCTGAAACGGTAAATTTCACTTCCATCGTTTTAGCAAGTGATAGAACTTCATTCATATCTAAACCCTTACGCATTCGTGTTCCTCCTCCAGCAGCGCCTCCTCGAAGTGAATTTATTACTGTCCAACCTTCTGCATCTGTTTCTTGGTCTTGCCAATGAAAAACAATTTCTGGCTTTTTATTTTCGTATTTTTTTAGTAATTCTTTCATTTATTAAAATATAAGTTTTACAAATATATCAATTAAGGCACATAAATTTGACCACTACTATGGTCTTTTTTTGCTCCCGTCACACTTTTCAAGCAATTAACTTGATTATCAACACGTAGTAATCCTAAAAAAGCAAAAATTAGCGCTTCCTTAAAATCAATTATTTCTTTTTTTGGGGTAATTATTTGATTTGGAATTCTTTTTCTCAACGCATCAATCAAAAATGTATTAAAAGTTCCTCCTCCTGTAATCAGTAATTTTCCTTTGGATTTTATTTTATTCGAAATTTGAATTACAACATGCTCAACAAAAGTTCGCAATACATCTTTTTCTAATAAGTTATAGTTATCGATTAATGGAAATATTTCATCAACTATAAACTCAAAACCTAACGATTTCGGATTATCATCTATATAAAAAGGCAAATTATTTAATTCATTTAACAACTTATGATTTATTTTTCCTTCGGACGCTAACAAACCTTTATCATCATATTCCAATCCAAGTTTTTGAGTGTAATGATTCATCACAATATTTACAGGGCAAATATCAAATGCTATTCGCTTATAATTCTCTTCAAATGAAATATTGGCAAATCCACCGAGATTCAAGCAATACCTATATTCTGAAAATAATAATTGATCTCCAATCGGAACAAGAGGAGCTCCTTGACCTCCTAATTTCACATCTTGAGTTCTAAAATCACACACAACTTTATGATTTGTTATTTTAGAAATTATTTTTCCATTTCCTATCTGTAAGGTAATTCCTTCGTTTGGATTATGAAAAATAGTATGTCCATGAGAAGCAATAAATTCAATCGTATCTATTTGATAATCAACAGTAAAAATGTTAATCAATGTTCCTAAATACTTGCCATACTCAATGTCAATTTTACTAACTTTTTCTTCTGATTGATTAAATGCTTGTTGCAGTTTTTGTTTCCAATCATCAGTATAAAAATATGTTTTTGAATGAATGATTTTAAAAGAATAATTTTCTTTTTTCTCAAAAGACACATATACCAAATCTACACCATCTAACGATGTTCCACTCATCAAACCAATTGCAAATCTTTTCTCAAAACTCATTCAGTAAAAATACAAATCATATTGAACTTATCAATCATTATTTTATCTTCAAAAAATACTATCTTTGCAAAACACAAAGAACAATTCAAAACTAATTTATATTATGGATTTTAGCCTTACCGAAGAGCAGATAATGATTAGAGATGCAGCAAGAGATTTTGCTCAAACCGAACTTTTGCCTGGAGTTATTGAGCGTGATGAAAAACAAGAATTTCCTCACGAACAAATAAAAAAAATGGGAGAACTTGGTTTTCTTGGAATGATGGTTGACCCAAAATATGGTGGAGGCGGAATGGACGCTATATCCTATGTATTGGCTATGGAAGAAATTTCTAAAATTGATGCTTCTGCATCTGTAGTAATGTCGGTAAACAACTCTTTGGTTTGCTGGGGAATTGAAACCTTTGGAACCGAAGAACAAAAGCAGAAATACTTAACAAAATTAGCAACAGGAGAAATTATTGGTGCTTTTTGTTTAAGCGAACCAGAAGCAGGTTCTGATGCCACTTCACAACGCACAACTGCTGAAGATAAAGGTGATTATTATTTAGTCAACGGTACAAAAAACTGGATTACTAACGGAAATACAGCAAGCGTATATATTGTAATCGCCCAAACAGATATTGAAAAAGGACACAAAGGAATCAACGCATTGATTATAGAGAAAGGACAAGAAGGCTTTATAGTAGGTAAAAAAGAAAATAAATTAGGTATTCGTGGTTCAGACACACACTCATTAATGTTTACTGATGTAAAAGTGCCGAAAGAAAACAGAATTGGAGAAGATGGTTTTGGATTTAAATTCGCCATGAAAACTTTGGCTGGAGGACGAATAGGTATTGCTTCACAAGCCTTAGGTATCGCTTCAGGAGCCTATGAATTAGCCTTAAAATATTCTAAAGAGCGTAAAGCTTTCGGAAAAGAAATATCTAAACATCAAGCAATAGCATTCAAATTAGCAGATATGGCTACTGAAATTGAATGTGCAAGACATCTTTGTATAAAAGCGGCTTGGGACAAAGACCAACATAATAATTATGATTTATCTGGAGCAATGGCAAAATTATATGCTGCAGAAATGGCAATGCGAACAACCGTTGAAGCAGTTCAAATTCATGGAGGATATGGTTTTGTAAAAGAATATCACGTAGAGCGTTTAATGCGTGATGCAAAAATCACACAAATTTATGAAGGAACTTCTGAAATCCAAAAGATTGTAATCTCGAGAAGTGTATTGAGGGATTAACATTCCGACAAAGTCGGAAAACTACGACCTATTAGATTTTTCGTAGCAATTTAAGTTTTTATCCAAAAGAGTACAACGGCCTAGATGCGAAAACATAGAATTCAAGAAAAATATAAGTAATCTTGATATTTGTTTCTTTACATCAAGGCAAAAAAAGAACAAAATTTAAAACCCTTCATTTATTTTTTTAACAAAAAGCGTTTGTTAAAGGGTCTAAAATACTCGAAAAAAATCCCTACCGAAGTGACTAAAGATTTTCATCTATGCCATATAGCCTTATTATGATAAAATTAGAACCCTAACATAACTCTTCCCAAATAAATTCAAATAAAATGTTTTCTTGTATTACTTTACATTTTGCTCCATGCGAGAGATGAGTAAACTTAAAAGGCTTAGACAAATCAAAATTAATAGCGTTTTGTTGTAAAACATAATTCCTGTCGCAATCCAAAACCCCTTTTGGTGTAAATCTTTTTATATTAAAAATTTTGAATTCTCGATTGTTACAATTCAAAATATGAAACCATGCGCCTGCTCCATCTCCAGAAAGCCATTTAGAATTTAGAGGTAAGCCTGTGGGTAAATTTGGAGGGATTTGCCTTCCTTCTATTTTCATTTATTAGATGTTTTAAAAAAATACAATCGGTTATTTTTTAGCGCAATATTTTTATTTACCATTTCGTAATAATAGCCATAATCATTTATTACTTTAACATTAGACAAAGGAGTTGGCGTTACTGTATAAGGCATTTTTAATAATAATTTTCTTAAAAAACCGATATCGGATTGTAGAGAAACTTGAGCAACAAAGCGAGAACAATTTGTTCCGTTTATATTAAATGGACCATATTTTATTGCTTCCTTTTTTTGTATACTTTTTGCTTTTTGATATGCTTTTTCGAAGCATTTTATCTTTTTAACCGAAGCAATTAATTTACCTTCTCCATGATGTTCAATATCTTGTAGCGCCATTAATATTTCGGGTATATTCATCAATATACCATTTTTAACCTTTGCTTGTATTTTTATTTCAACATCAGGATCTGTAATTTTATCTCTAACCCTTCCATATTTTTTAGGAGTTTGATATCTTCCAAAATCAAAATATTCAATACTTTTAGTTTCATGATTTATTATCAAAATTGCGGCATGTCCTGCTTTATAAAAACCGTTTTTAAGAAATCCAAAGGATTTTAGAATAGAATCATACCATTTACCTTCTTTAATAACAAGTGTGTCTGGCCAAGCGAGTACAATTATTGTTCCGTTAGCACTCATTTTCTAAAATTAGTATAAACTGCATTTCTATTAGTTCCCTTTAAATTCATAAGTTAGTTTAAGTTTTGTTAAACCTTAACAAAGTTTTGGTTAATAAAAAAAAGTCCTACCGAAGCAGGACTAAAAGATTTTCATCTACGGCATATAGCCTTATTGTGATAAGATTAAAGATTAGAATTTTTTAATCTACTACAAATATAATAATTTTATTTATATTTGAAATCTAAATTATTTAATAAAATAATTTGAGAGTTGTTAGAATATTATTTATGAGACAATTTCTAATTGCTTTTCAAATAGTATATTTTTTCTACTCTTTTTAATCAAATTATTCCACTTAATGCTTAAACACCTTAAAAACAACCTTTAAGGTGTTTTTTTGTTTTCAAATCACAATCGTAAAACAAAAATTAATATGAATAACTTTAGTATTACTTTTGCAAATATATAAAAATATATTAATAAATTAGGTCTTCGTAAAACATTTCATTAATATGAATATATTTGGAATATTACTTTTTATTGTTTACTTTTACAAAAATACGGCTTGCTTTTTACGAGATCTAAGAGGCTTAAGTTTTTAAAAAAAAGTAATGGCACAAATTTTAGGATTAGATTTAGGAACAAATAGTATTGGTTGGGCTATCAGAGATAAAGATATTAAAAACGAGGGTCAAATATTGGATTCTGGTGTTTTAATTTTTCCACAAGGTGTTGGAGAGGTAAAGGGCGTAGAATTTTCTTTAGCATCAGAAAGAACAAAAAACAGAGCTACAAGAAAAATATATAGAAGGCGTAAAAAAAGAAAAGCAGATTTATTAAAAGTGCTTATTGAAAATAATATGTGCCCTTTAACGCTTGATGAATTGTCTTCATGGACGATTTATAAAAAAGGGCAACAATTAATATATCCTACTCAAAATAATGAATTTCAAGAATGGTTAAAAATTTACCCTTATGGGGTAAGAAAAAAAGCGTCAGAAAAAAAAGTGTCAAAACTTGAAATTGGAAGAGCACTCTATCATATTTGTCAGCGAAGAGGTTTTAAAAGTGGCAGAAAAGATGCAGATGCAGGAAAAGATTTAATTGTTTATAAGGAAGAAAAAGAAAAAAGAGGAAACTTAACTTTAGGCTCATACTATTATGAGCAATTAAAAAATGGCGAAAAGGTTAGAAAAACTAAATATAAGAAAGATGATAACGAAGTAAATTCATCAAGGATTAGTTATATAGAAGAGTTTAATGTAATTATTGAAAAGCAAGAAATCGAAAAAGAATTATCAGATAAATTATTTGAGGCTATTTTTTTTCAAAGACCATTAAAATCTCAAAAAGGAAGTATTGGAAAATGCACTTTGGAAAAAACGAAACCAAGATGCCCAATTAGCCATCCATTATATGAAGAATTTAGATTGCATCAATTTTTAAATTCAATAAAAATTAAAAATAAATTCGGAGATAATAATGAGTTTGAGTTTTTAACACGCTTCTCAGATTATTATACTACTGTTAAAAAACTATTTTTTAGAAAAAGCAAACCTAACTTTAAATTCTCTGATATTTCTAAAGCAATTAATAAAGAAGCAAAAAAAAGAGGGGATTTTTATTTCTGTAATTATAAAGATGTATATCCAATTGTAGGATGTCCAACAATTAGTAATTTTATTAGTGTTTTTGATTCAGATGATTGGAGTAATTGTAAAGAAATTATTATAAACAAATATAAACTTCCTAAAAATAAAAGTACTGTTCATCTTATAGATGAATTGTGGCATACTTTATTTTTTTCGGATGATTTTGTGAATGATATTACATCAGGAAAAATAAAAGAATTTATTAGAAAACGATTTGATATAACAGAAGAGCAAATTGAAAAATATGAAAGAATCAAACTAAAACAAGGTTACGCTTCTTTGAGTAAAAAGGCTTTAAAAAAGATTACACCATTTTTAAAAGAACATATTATATATTCTCATGCAGTGTTTTTTGCCAACATTGATGAAATTGTTGGAACAAAAACTTGGAAGAAAGATCTTCAATTTATTCAAGATACAATTATTGATATTATTGATAGGTACAGAGAAGAAAATCTTAAAATAGATATTGTAAATGGTTTGGTTGGCGATTTTATAAAAGAATATGATAATTCTAATTATGATTATATTTTAGATAATACAGATAAACAAAATGTAACTAAAAAGATTATTTTATTTTTTGGTAAAAGAAAATGGAATAATTTAGATAACAAAGAAAAAGAGGCTTTCCAATTAGAAATTGAAAACCTTTTTCAAGCACAATTACAAAAACGAAGAATAGGAGGTTACTTTTTATCGAAGCCAAGATTAGATGAAAAAATAAAACAGTTTTTAACTGTAGAATTTAAGATTAGTAAAGAACAAACCAATAAATTATATCATCCATCTGCTATTGATATTTATCAAGATAGTGCATCAGGTTTGTTAGAAAGTCCATTTACTACTTCTGTTCGTAATCCAATGGCGATGCGCACGCTGTATCAATTAAAGCAACTGATTAATACGCTACTAAAAGAAGATAAAATAGATTCGAGTACGCATATAATAATTGAGTTAGCCAGAGAATTAAACGATAAAAATAGACGTCTTGCTATAGAAAGATACCAAAGAGAGCGCGAAAAAGAGAATTTAAAATTTAAAAACCTATTAGAAGAATTTACAGTTAACAATAATAATGTTGTTTCAAGTGTTGATATTATAAAATATAGATTACGTGATGAACAAAATAGAAAATGCCTTTATACAGGAAAAGAAATTGTAATTGAGACTTTATTTGGTTCAAATCCTAAATTTGATATAGAACATACATTTCCAAGAAGTAAATCATTTGATAATTCACTCGAAAACAAAACGTTGGCTGATAAATCTTTTAATCAAATAAAAGAGAATAGGATTCCGCAAGAATTAGATAAGAAATATATAGATACTGTTTTAAACAATATTGAGCATTGGAAAGAAGAAATAGAAGACTTAAAAGAAAAAATAGAACTACAAAAATATTTTTCTAGAATCGCTTCAACCAAACAGCAAAAAGATAGAGCAATTCAACAAAAGCATTATTTACTATTACACTTAAAATATTGGAACAATAAATATCGAAAATTTACTGACACAGAAATTCATTATAAATTTAAAAACAGCCAATTAGTAGATACAGGAATTATAACAAAATATGCAAAATTGTATTTGCAAACTTTGTTTAAAAATGTGTTTCCTGCAAAAGGAACAATGGTTGCAACAGTTAGAGAATCTTGGGGTTTACCAAAAAAAAATAGAGATTTACACTATCATCATGCTATTGATGCGATTGTGCTTTCTTGTATGACAAAAAATATTAGAGATTCTCTTGCTAAAGCTTATAAAGAAGCAGAAGAGTTAGGGAAAAGAGAGAAATTTAAAATTAAAAAACCATGGAATGATTTTACCCAAAACATTCTGGAGATTCAAAAAGATATTTTAGTGGTTCACCATCATAATGATAATTTGCTAAAACAGACAAAACGAAAATTACGAAAACAAAATAAAATTGAATATACCAAAGACGGAAAAATAAAATACGAACAAGGGCAAGGAATAAGAGGTCAATTACATAAAGAGACTTTTTATGGAGCTATTGAGCGAACAAATGAAAAAGACGAAAAAGTAATATGGTATGTTACAAGAAAAAACATGGACAGTTCTTTTACCGAAAACGATGTTAGCAATATTGTTGACGAAGGTATTAAAGAAAGAATACTTAAATATGGTCTTAAAAATATACGAACTGAAGAGGGATTTGTTTTGTTACCAAAAGAAAAAGGAAAGAAAAAAATGCTAATTAAAAAAATTAGAATAAAAACTAGCTTTAAACACCTTTCTGTAATTAAAAAACAAAGTCATGTATCGCAAAAAAACAGAAAACCATATAAAGAGAATTATTATGCGTCATTAGAAAATATTTTTGCAATGGCGGTATATCAAAAGACAAACGAAAAGGGCAAAAAGCTTCAAGGCTTTAAAACTATTGCTGCTTTTGATGTAGCCAAATACAATCAAGGAAAACAAAATATAGAAATTCCAGTAGAACAAAATATCCTTAAAAATAAAGGGGAGAAATCAGAGGTTTTAATTCCATTAAACTATGTTTTAAAAGTAAATCAAATGATATTGTTTTATGAAAAATCTAAAAATGAACTAAAACAATTATCAAAACAAGAATTAAGTAATCGATTATATAAAATTACCCAATTTGAAGGAGATGGAAGAATTCAATTAAGACACCACATACAAGGAGGAGCAGATAAAAATCTTAAAAAAGAATCGTTATTAAATTTTGAAAAACCAGCACAAAAATTACGAATGAGTTTAAGTAATTTTAAAGCAGCAATAGAAAATAAAGATTTTACAATAAGCAAATCTGCAACAATAAGATTTAATGAAGCCTAAAAATTTTATAAAAAGTTCTTTGATATACACTTTTTAATCAAACCACAACAAAAAATTGACTTTCAATTTTTGTTACAACGATTTTTAGTTGTGGTTTGATTAAAGATTAGAAAAAACGATATTACGAATACCAAGCGATATGGACTTTGGACAGTTGTGGTTTGATTAACGATTAGAAAAAACGATATTTAAACTACACATTAATAGTA
>JAKITY010000020.1 GCA_021647835.1 Flavobacteriaceae bacterium
AATTCATATTTATCTATTTGATTATCAAATAAATATACGAATTTTTAATCAAAAAAACAAACTTAATTTATTGTTTTTTAGGTGTTTAATTCAACTGATTTATAAATGTTTTAATGCGTTTGACCTGAAAGTGCATAGTTTTAACTAAATTTGAAACCAATAAATTAAATAGATGTCGATTCGAATCAGTATAAAAAATATCTATTAAGATATAAAAATATACAATCCTATTAATTAAAATTTTGAGCTGTTTTATCCGTAAATTTGCATCAGAAAATAAATTATTAATCATAAAAAATAAAAAACAATGGCATTAGTAGGTAAAAAATTTCCAAACATTACGGTTGACGCAATCTCAGAAATGGGTGACGATCTTAGAATCAACGTATTTGAAGAAGCAGTAAACAATAAGAAAAAAGTATTATTATTTTGGTATCCAAAAGATTTCACATTCGTTTGTCCAACAGAATTACACGCTTTTCAAGCAGCACTTGGTGAATTTGAAAAACGCAATACCATTGTTATTGGTGCATCTTGTGATACCAACGAAGTACACTTTGCTTGGTTAAACACTCCAAAAGACAATGGCGGAATTGAAGGTGTAACATACCCTTTATTAGCAGATACAACACGTAATTTATCAAATGTATTAGGTATTCTTGATATTGACGAGGAAGTATATAATGAAGATTATGACTCAATCGAGATTGTAGGTTCTAACGTAACCTTTAGAGCAACATACTTAATTGACGAAGACGGAAGAGTTTTTCACGAAAGTGTAAACGATATGCCGTTAGGAAGAAATGTAAACGAATATTTACGTTTGATTGATGCATTTACACACGTACAAGAAAAAGGAGAAGTATGTCCTGCAAACTGGGAAGAAGGAAAAGATGCTATGAGTGCTGATAGAAATAGTACTGCAGAATATTTAGCAAGTCACTAAAAA
The DNA here is from genome assembly GCA_021647835.1 of Flavobacteriaceae bacterium. Taxonomy (GTDB): domain Bacteria; phylum Bacteroidota; class Bacteroidia; order Flavobacteriales; family Flavobacteriaceae; genus Urechidicola. The sequence continues at coordinate 950 of JAKITY010000020.1, forward strand.
GAGTAAACAGTATTTTAATCTTCAGTTGGCAGTTTGTTTACTGAAGGCTTTTAAATAAATTTACTATGTCATTCCTGCGAAGGCAGGAATCTATAAGGAAGTTAGTTTTAGATTCCTGCCTTCGCAGGAATGACAAAACGGACAGAATTGTGACAAAACTAATAAAAAACAACAATTATGTTAACAGAATTAAACGAAGACAACTTAGCACAAATCATTGTTGATAACGATACAGTTATTGTACAATTTTCAGCAACTTGGTGTGGAAACTGCAGAATAATGAAACCAAAGTTCAAGAAATTGGCAAGAGAAAACGAAAGCATTGCTTTTGTACTTGTAGATGCTGAGAAATTTCCTGAATCTCGTAAATTGGCTACAGTTGACAATTTACCAACTTTTGCAACGTTTAAAAACGGAGAGAAAGTCGGTCAAACACAAACAAATAAGTTTGAGATTTTAAAGCAATTGGTCGCTAAAGTTTTATAAACAAACGTCATTGTGAATAAAATGAAGCAATCTCACTATCAATAGAAAGATTACTTCGTTCCCTGTAATGGCACACAAATATTATGAGTCACAAAAAGAAAGGGCAATTAACCTCTCATTCAGAATGGGCAAAGCACTTACGAAAATTCGGCAAACGATTTTTCTGGAAGGCAGAACGCTATGAAGAAAAACGAATGGTTGATAAAGAAATTTCTGAAACTACTGATAATACTACTAAATAATTAAGAAATGAAAATACCTATCATAAAACAATTGACAACATTCATTGAAAACAATGATGAAGATTATATCAACGAGGCCCTTGAGGTTTTAGAAGATTTAACAGAAGTTGCATCACTAAAAGATGAAGAATTAGATATTATTGGCGAATTGATTTCTAATATGTACGGCGCACTTGAAGTACATAAAGAAATTAAAAAAGGAACTCCGAAAAGAGAAGCCATGAATAACTTTATGAAACGTGTTTTAGGTTCTATTGACCAATAAAATTTTGTTAACAACATCGTTTAAAAACTCTCGGAGAAATTCGAGAGTTTTTCTTTTTATTCTTACTTTTGAGAATCTAAAGTTCCGTTAGTCGAGTAATTTTGAAATATGAAACAACAAAAATTGCATCGAGAATAATAATTTTAGTTTTACAACTTGTTATCGATACGAAATTCTACAAGGATTTCACTAAACTGACGCTACAACCAAAAAATAAAGTTATGGCAACAATAACATTAAAAGGACATGAAATACATACTTCAGGAGATTTACCAACTATTGGTACAAAAGCGAGTGAGTTTACACTTATAGCAGGAGATTTATCAAAAAAAACATTATCTGATTTTAAAGATTCAAAATTGATTTTAAATATTTTTCCGAGTATTGATACTGGAACGTGCGCAACATCAGTTAGAACATTTAACAAAACAGCAGCAAGTCTTGAAAACACCAAAATATTATGTATTTCTCGCGATTTACCTTTCGCTCAAGGACGTTTTTGCGGCGCAGAAGGAATAGAAAACGTTATTATGCTTTCTGATTTTATCTCAGGTGAATTTGGTAATAATTACGGTTTAAACATCATAAATGGTCCACTTGAGGGTTTAAATTCTCGCTGTATTATTGTGATTGGTGAAAGTGGAACTATTATTCATGCAGAGCAAGTTGCTGAGACTGTTGACGAACCAAACTATGAAGCAGCCTTAAATGCACTAAAATAAAATGACAAAGCCAACTGACAATTTTATCATAGGAAGGTTAAAAAGCATTAAGTATGCTGCAAAAGGTGGATGGTTACTTATAACAACCGAACACAGTATTATTTTACAATCCATTATTGGAATTTTAATAACCTTATTTGGGTTTTTCATGCATCTTTCATCAATAGAATGGATGTTTCAAACTATAGCGATAGGTCTTGTTATTATTTCCGAAGCAACAAATACAGCAGTTGAATATTTATGTGATTATATACATCCTAAACATGATGAAAATATTGGATTGATTAAAGATATTGCTGCTGGCATTCCATTTATTGCCGCAATATTTGCAGTAATTATTGGTTTGATAATATATGTTCCAAAATTTATTTGATAAACAAGGAAACTCACTTTATATTTCTATATTTTTGTAAGAATAACCTATTGAATGGCTAAGAAGAAAAAAACAACTGTAAAAAAACCAAAAACTATACGTTTTCAAGGGATTAAATCATTTTTTAATAACAGACAAACGCAAACTGTAATTGGATTTTTTTTAGTCATATTCTCAGTTTTTCTTCTTGTAGCGTTCGTTTCATTTTTGTTTAGTTGGAAAGCAGATCAAAGTGAATTATCAGAATTTGCAAATAGAAGTTCTACTGTAAAGAACCTGTTAGGAAAAATTGGCTATACACTAAGTAATCTATTTATTTTTAAAGGATTTGGAATTTCAGCATTTATTATTCCGATACTTTTATTTTTTAGTGGAATTTTAATTTTATTCCAAACCAGTTTAAAAAAGATACAAAAATTCTGGTTTTGGGGAATTTTAGGAATGCTTTGGATTTCTATTCTTTTTGGATTTTTTGTTGTAAAGAATTCACTTTTATCAGGAATTGTAGGCTTTGAATTGAATGATTATTTACAGCAGTTTTTAGGGAGAACAGGAATTGGATTGCTTTTGCTATTCTCATTCCTCACCTATTTAGCCATCAGATTTAAATTAAATATACACCATATTTCATCACTATTTAAAAAGAAAGAAAATTCAATTACTGATAATTCTTTAACTGATATTGTTAAAGAAACAATCACTCAAGAAAACACTGATATAGACTTAAATACAAAAATAAAATCAGAATTTGAATTATCGGTTGAAGATTTGAAGCCAACCATCAGTAATTATATGGGTAAAAATACTGATAAAATTGATGAAGGGGAAGATTTAACCTTAGATATAGAACTTAAAGAAACAGAGGCAGGAATTAAAATTGATGTAGAGAAAGTTGTTGAAGAGAAACATGAATCAAAAAACTTATCAGATAGATTGGTAAAAGATTTTGGAGAATTTGACCCTACGTTAGATTTAGGAAACTATAAGTTTCCTACGCTTAATTTATTGAAAGAATTTAACGAAAGTATATCAATAAACCAAGAAGAACTCGAAGCCAATAAAAATAAAATTGTAGAAACATTAAACAATTATAAAATTGGAATTGCAAAAATAAAAGCAACAGTTGGACCAACAGTTACTTTATATGAAATAGTACCAGATGCTGGAGTAAGAATATCAAAAATTAAAAATCTTGAAGATGATATTGCGTTGTCATTGGCTGCTTTAGGAATTAGAATTATAGCGCCAATTCCTGGAAGAGGAACTATTGGCATTGAAGTTCCTAATAAAAATGCGACAATGGTTTCTATGAAATCAATGATATCATCAAGCAAATTTCAAAAATCGGAAATGGAATTGCCAATTGCCTTTGGTAAAACTATTTCTAACGAAAGTTTTGTTGTCGATTTAGCAAAAATGCCTCACTTACTGATGGCTGGAGCAACAGGGCAAGGGAAGTCTGTAGGGCTAAATGTTGTTTTGACTTCGCTATTATATAAGAAACATCCTGCAGAAGTGAAGTTTGTTTTGGTTGATCCTAAGAAAGTAGAATTGACATTATTTAACAAAATTGAGCGGCATTATTTAGCAAAACTTCCAGATTCTGAAGATGCAATTATTACCGATACAACCAAAGTTGTTAATACACTTAATTCATTGTGTATAGAAATGGATAATCGTTATGACTTGCTTAAAACGGCAATGGTTAGAAATATTAAAGAATATAATACCAAGTTTAAAGCACGAAAATTAAATCCTGAAAACGGACACAAATTCTTACCATATATCGTTTTAGTTATTGATGAGTTTGCAGATTTGATTATGACTGCAGGAAAAGAAGTTGAAACTCCTATTGCTCGTTTAGCGCAGTTGGCTCGCGCCATTGGTATTCATTTGATTGTGGCAACGCAAAGACCATCTGTAAATGTAATTACAGGAATTATCAAAGCAAATTTTCCCGCAAGAGTTGCCTTTAGAGTAACTTCAAAAATAGATTCGAGAACGATTCTTGACAGCGGAGGAGCAGATCAATTGATAGGAAAAGGAGATATGTTATTTACCAACGGAAATGAAATAGTGCGTATTCAATGTGCTTTTGTTGATACACCTGAAATTGAAAAGATCACTGATTTTATTGGTGCTCAAAGAGCATATCCTGAGGCTCATTTATTACCAGAATATTCAGGTGAAGAAAGTGGCACAAGTCTTGATATAGATATAAACGATAGAGATACATTGTTTAGAGATGCTGCTTTAGTAATTATACTTGCACAGCAAGGTTCAGCCTCATTATTGCAGCGAAAATTGAAATTAGGATACAACAGAGCAGGAAGAATTATCGATCAATTAGAAGCCGCAGGAATTGTTGGTCCTTTTGAAGGTAGTAAAGCAAGGCAAGTTTATGTTGCTGATGAAATGGCGCTAAATCAACTATTAGAAAACGAAAATAAATAAATATAAAATAAATAATCATGAATAAAAAAGTTATACTTTTAATATTCTTATTAATAACTTCACTTGGGTTTAGTCAAAATGCAAAAACATTTTTAGATGATGTTGCAAAAAAAGTGCAATCTTATGACGATATCTATATCGAATTTGAGCATAAATTAGATAATTCTATAGCAAATATTCATCAAGAAACTCGTGGAAACGCAACACTTAAAGATGATATGTACCATTTTAATTATATGGGAATTGAACAATTATATGATGGTGATAAAGTTTATATGATTATTCATGAAGATGAAGAAGTAATTGTAAAACAACCAAATAGTGAGGATGAAGACACAATAACACCTTCAAAATTTTTAACTTTTTACGAAAAAGGATTTACTTATAAAATGGATATTCTTCAAAATGTAAAAGGAAGAAAAATTCAATATGTGAAATTAATTCCTATTGATAGTGATTCTGATTTAAAATACATTTTACTTGGTATTGATAACGTTACTAAACATATTTACAAAGTTATTGAAACTGGTAAAGACGATACTGTTACAACTGTTACTATATCAAAGTTTGCAACAAACCAATCTATATCAAATAAGTTATTTACCTTTGACAAATCTAAATTTGAAGATAAAGGATATGACATCACCGAACCTAAATAAAAATCATTGAAAAAACTCGATATATATATTATAAAGAGTTTTTTAAAACCTTTTTTCGCTACTTTTTTTATCATTCTATTTGTGCTTGTAATGCAAATAATTTGGGTAGGGTTTGACGATATTTCTGGTAAAGGTATTTCAATGAGTTTTATTTTAAAATTTATTGGCTATATCTCGCTTACAGTAGTTCCTATGGCAATGCCAATAGGAATTTTACTTTCCTCCATTATGGCTCTCGGTAGTTTTGCTGAAAACTATGAGTTTGCTGCAATCAAATCTGCTGGAATATCATTAAGAAGATTTATTCTACCAATAGCCATTCTTACTGTTTTTTTAAGTGGTATTAACTTTTTGTTTTTAAATTATGTGTATCCACATGCGATGCTAAAACAAAAAAATATGTTTAACAACGTAAAAAAGAAACAACCAGCTTTGGCATTAATTCCTGGAACATTTAATACTGCAATTCCTGGATATATTATCAAGTTTGACGAAAAGTATGGAGAAGATAATAACTTCTTAAAAAACGTTCAAATTTCTGATTTAAGCGCTCGTCACGGAAAAATAAAAGTAATCACTGCAAAAGATGCAGAAATAACTACAGAGGAAGGAAGTAAATACATGGCGTTTGTTTTAAAAGACGGATATTTTAACGAAGAACATAGTCATAGAGGACAGAAGAAAGATGATCGTCTAAAAATGCCTGCATCAAAGGCAACATTTGAAAAATATACCATCAATGTTGATGTGTCTTCATTTAATACTAATGATGAGGAAATTAAAAATGATAATGATCGCTTGATGCTAAGTTTGACACAACTTAAAAAACGCTCTGACACGCTTAAAATAAAGTATGATATATATCAAAACGATAGAGCTTTAAGGTTCTATATTTCTTCTGGAGCAAAAAACTTGCATTCATATCCTGATTCAATTACTAATCAAAATCTAAATAAATCTATTATAGAAAATTTTGATTTAAAGCAAAAAATTAATGTTTTAGATAATTCAACTCAATTAATAGATAGACAACTTAAAAACATTAAGGGTTCATTGCGCCGATTTAAAGATCAACGGAAATACCTAAACCAATATGATCATGAATTTCATAACAGATTGGCATTTTCATTTGCCTGTTTGGTATTATTTTTTATTGGTGCACCATTAGGCTCAATCATAAGAAAAGGAGGTTTTGGTTTGCCAATGGTTATGGCAATTGTTATTTTTGTTGTTTATTTCTTTATCTCATCACTTGGTAAAAATTTAGCAGAAGAAAGTGCAATATCTGCTATTGTTGGTGGATGGCTATCAACTGCTATTTTATTGCCTTTCGGAATATTACTAACACGAAGAGCTGCAAAAGATAAAGGGTTATTTAATATTGATACATTCTTTGATTCTGTAAAAAACATCTTCAAACGTTCAAAATTAAAAAAAGAAAATTAAATGGAAGTAATTTCTAAAAACATACAATTAAACACAATTGAAGATGCAATTGGAGATATCAAAAATGGAAAAGTAGTTATTGTTGTTGATGATGAAAATCGTGAAAATGAAGGAGATTTTATTGCTGCGGCAGAAAAAGTGACTCCAGAAATGATAAACTTTATGGCAACTCATGGTCGTGGATTGATTTGCGCCCCAATTACTGAGGACAGACGTAAAGAATTGGATCTTGATATGATGGTAAAGAATAATACTGTAATGCATCATACACAATTTACGGTTTCGGTAGATTTGATTGGTCATGGCTGTACAACTGGAATTTCTGTTCACGATAGAGCAAAAACAATCCAATCATTGGTTGATGATAAAACTAAAGGTTATGACTTAGGAAAACCTGGACATATTTTTCCTTTGAGAGCAAAAAATGGTGGCGTCTTACGAAGAACTGGTCATACAGAAGCTGCTGTAGATTTAGCACGATTAGCAGGTTTTAAACCTGTAGGGATTTTAGTTGAAATTCTAAACGAAAACGGAACAATGGCAAGATTTCCTCAACTTATTAAGGTTGCAAAGCAATTTGATTTAAAAATTATTTCTATTGAAGATTTGGTTGCCTATAGAATGCAACACGATTCATTGATTGAAAAAATTGAAGATTTTAACATCGATACTCGTTTTGGAAATTTTAGGTTAAGAGCTTATAAACAAACTAATAATGAGCAAATACATATTGCACTAACGACTGGTTCTTGGAAGCCTTCGGATAAAGTTTTGGTAAAAGTAAACTCTACACTTATCAATAACACATTAGGAATCTTAATGCAAAAATCTGACGAACGTTTTGATCGAATTTTTAATCTAATAAACACAGAAGGTACAGGAGCAATTGTTTTTATAAACCAAGAAAATAAATCACAAAATATACTGAATAACCTTGCTCAATTAAAAGGCACTAATTCCAAATCAAAAACTGATATGGATAAAAAAGATTATGGTATTGGCGCACAAATACTCCACGACATGGGAATTTCTAAATTACGTGTAATTACAAATGCAGAAAATATCATAAAACGTGTTGGAATGACAGGTTACGGTCTTGAAATTGTAGAATATATTAACTATTAATTATAAAAAAATGTTTAAAAATATTTCCCTTATTTTAGTATTAATTCTAACACTAAATTCTTGTACAAAAGATGTTAAAAAAGTAATAAAAAACGACTCATACTTTTTGAGTATTTCTGTAGAAAGTGGAATTAATAATATTGTATATCTTCAAAAATTAGCAAATCCATCAGAAATAGATTCAGCAGAAATAGAAGAAAATGGAATGGCTGTTTTTAAAGGATCTATACAGAATCCTGAACGCTATTTAATTACCATTGAAGGTTTATTTGGCGGAAAAATGATTATTATTGAAAACGATAGCATTACTGTTGATATAAAGAATAAGGATTTGATTAATTCAACAATTATTGGCTCAAAATTGAATGATGAATTATTTGAGGTTCAAAAAAAATCAGAAAGAATATATAATAAAATAGATGTCCTTTTTCCTGATATGCAAAGAGCACGTTTAGAAAATGATGTTGAAAAACTTCAAGAGATTACTAGAAAAATGACTCTTATTGAGCAAGAAAATATTGATTTCAACTTCAATTATGCAAAAGAAAATCCCAACTCATTTATTTCGGCAATGATATTAAGTGATTTGTCAAAAAGAGATTCTATAGATACTAAAAAAATAATTGAAAGTTATAATACTCTTACAGATAAAGTGAAGAAAGGTATTGATGCTCAGAATATTGAATTGTTTTTAAAAGGATTACATTAAAAAACTAATATCCGTATTTGTAGAAATTTCTAATGGTTCTTTATCAGCCAAAAATAATCTTGCTGGTAATTCTCCTCTAAGAGAAACTTGATTTCCTTTCACTCTCAACCAGCTACCTTCTCTCAATCCTAAAACTGGTGTATTGTTAAATTTATGAAACTCTTTGATACGTGTCTCTCGTGTTTCTCCCATGTGCTTAGAATTTGAGTCTGGATCTAAATAATGCGGATTGATATTAAAATTTATCAAACTCAACGTATCAAAACTTGGAGGATATACAATTGGCATATCATTGGTTGTTTTCATAGAAACTCCAGCAATATTACTTCCTGCACTTGTACCAAAATAAGGAGTTCCTTTTTCGACTTCTTCTCGTAGTACCTTAATCAATCCATCCTTATATAGTTTGTTGACCAACTCGAACGTATTTCCTCCGCCAGTAAAAACCCCTTGAGCATCCTGTACTGCTTTTATTGGATTATCAAATTCGTGAATTCCTTTTAGATTGATATTGATATTAGCAAAACTTTTTTTAGCAATTGCAGCATATTCATCATACGTTATTCCTCCAGGGCGCGCATAAGGAATAAAAAGTATTTCTGAAACGTCTTTAAAGAAAGTGGATAATTCTGGTAAAATATATTCTAAATATTCTTTTCCATGTACTGTTGAAGTACTTGCAATCAATAATTTTTTCATGTGTTCGTTTCTATTATTTTTTCTGTCACATGTGTTCACTATTAATCATTTTCCTTGCGTGAAAATAATTTTGACATGCTCGTTTCATCAAAAAAAAGAGTTTTATCAAATGTAATCTAAAAATACGCTTTTAACAAAGTTTTATAAATGCTTTAATACAATTTTAGTATTTCAGATAGTTTATTTGTAGTAATGAAACAACTACTAACTTTAACCTTACTACTCTTTTTATTTCGCTTCGGGTTTTCTCAAAACGAAAGAGTTACCATTAATGGAAAAATCATATTCCTTGACACTCCTATTAATAATGTTCACATACATAATATAACGACAAATTATGGTGCAACAAGTAATGATAAAGGTGAGTTCAAAATATTAGTTCAAAAAAATGATACACTAAAAATATCGCATTTAGAATATCAATCTAAAAAAATAATTATTACTAATGAGCATATAAAGAAAGAAATTCTGACTATTGAACTCAAAATAATGACTAACTACCTTAATACGGTAACTATTAAAAATCATAATTTAACAGGTAACTTAGTAAAAGACGTTAAAGATAGCACCAATGATACCATAACAAGAAAACACGATTTAATTGAAGAAATGATGAGATTGGCAAAAATGCCAAGTTATAAAAACATTCGAAATACCGAAAAGCCACCAATGAACAGTGTTGACCCAATAGGAAATAGTGGAGGAGGCGCATCTATAGGAATTCCTATAAAAGATACAGAAAGTATATTAAGACGTGAGTTAAGGCTAAAAAAGAGTTTTCCTGATAAACTAATTTCTGAATTTGGTGAAGATTATTTTATTAATGAACTCAAAATATCAAAAGATAAAATTCATCATTTTATTACCTATTGTGGGTACAGGAATATCCATAAATTATACAAGCAAAATGAAATTATGAAACTTATTGATGTTCTTACTGAAGAGAGTGTGGAGTATAATGAGATTAAAAACTAAAAAAAGTCGCTGAATTTCAGCGACTTTTTAATTTTTATATTAAAAATTTATTATTGATATAGATCATAAGTTACTTCACCTGTAACAGCATCAGTAGATTTAGTAACGTTTACTAAAACCACTTCTTCAGGAATACCCCCAAAAGTAATACCTGTTAAATCTGTTTCAAAAACCTCTAATGTTCCATCAGGATGCATTGCAAAAAGTATTCCATCAATAGGATCAGCAAATCCAGTTGTTAACCAAGCATCTGCTTTTATTTCATACATTCCATCCATATCAGAATCTGCAATATCAACATCTTCATAATTTGATACCGAACCAGAATATTCAATTGCTATATCACCAGGGACCATTCTAACTCTTAAATCTAAATCATTTCCTCCGTCATGATTAGGATTCCAATCAAATAAAAAGTTAACTTGACCTGCAGTTATAGCAGGCAATTGACCATAAACAGTTGCGCTTATAGAAATAGGAGATCCGGCTCCTTTTAATACAACTAAATCATTTGGTCTGTTCATTACCTCAAAATCAAATGTAGTTCCTGCCAAGTCAATTTCAGCAACAGAAGTTGTTCCATTGTATGGCACAGTTCCTGTTGGTGCAGGTATATTAAAATTTACTATAGTAGGTCCTACAATAACCTCAGTATCGCCTGCAGGTATTCTATAGATATCTCCTTCAAATGTAATTACAACATCTGACCCAAAATGAGTAGTTGTATCTGTCAATCTAAAACCAAACTCTACTTCTGCTGAGTTAGCCCCAACTTGACCTATAATATCAGTTGCAGAAGTTGTACCAAAAGGTTCTACTATAACTTGTATGTTATTTGTTTGTGCTGCAACTGCCGTATCATCATCCTTTTCACAAGAAGCCATAAATAAGGCGATTGTTAGTATTGCAAAATATTTATATATTTTCATTTTTTTATCTATTAAAGTTAAACATTCTATGACTATTACTATTAATTATGGCAAACTAAACTGCATTGACTCAGAACTACCAAATGAGGCTCCTTCTACCAAAATATCTCCGCCAGCACAATTAAGTTTTTTTAATTGATATGACCCATTTCCCCAACCGCAGCAAATACCATCACCAAAACTATCCATTATTGTAAATGTATAATCTCCATTTGGCAAAACAATTTCATCAGTAAAAAGGTCTAATCCAGAATTATATAAACCCCCAGATGAAGCCATTATATTCCCTGAACCATCTTCAGTTATTTCCCAACTTGTTTCTTGAGAAAAATTATCAAAATCAATTATTAGAGATATTTTATTTTCATTACATTCTTTAATATAGGAAAGAGTAATCTCTTCAGATGTAGATAGCAATCTTAAAATAATTGTTTTTTCTGTATCTGAAGATAATAAATCTGTATTTAATTCGATAATTGTTGATCCTGATAATTGCCCTGCTATAATATCTACGTTACCGTTAAAAGTATATTCAAGTCCGTTTGCAGTTGAACTACTCGTAACTGAAATTGGTACTGATCGATCTGCAGTATATGTTTCTGAAGATTGAACAGTAATATCAAAACTAAATTCTGTAGCATTTTCAGCAACAACAACAGATGTAGAGGTTGTCACAAAAGAATCAACTGGCGAAACTGATTGATACTCTTCTGAGTTAATATCACATGAATTTATTAATAATCCTATTGATATTAATAATGTTAATAAATATATTTTATTTTTCATAATTAGTAGTTTTAAATTAATTGATTGATGTTGTTGGAACTTGAGTTACAGTATATACGCTACCAACTTTGTCAAATTTAACAAAAAATCTATAATTAGCATTTGTTTGTTCAAGTTCAACTGAATTATTAAAAGCATCAACTGACCCATTAGGATGAACAATATACATTGTAACATCATCAGACGGAACGACTGATGACCATTCTCTTACAATTACATTATAAGTCCCATCAGGATTAGAATTATTAAAAGAAACATTTTCTCCTGGAGTAAATGATTGACTATTTACAATATTATCAGCTGCAGGATTTGCAGGAGCTGGATCATTTGTAACAAACAAATCCAAATCATTTTGATCATTTCCCCAAAGCATTAAAACCTGTAATGAACTAGGGTTTACCGCAGGTACACCAATAAAAGTCACCTCCGTATTAGTGCTTCCTGGAGAAACAATATCATCATTTAATGCTGATGCTTCTGTAAGAACAACATTAGTAATTTTACCAGTAACATTTGGAATTGAAATTGATTTAGATGTTAATCCTGGACCTATAGTTATTGTGTTTTCTACTCCATCTAGTATATAAGAAATAATCGTTGATGAAGTTAGTGCTCTTGATAAAACAAAATCTAATGTAATTTCATTTCCAGCGAAAACAAATATTTCTCCTGTTCTATCTAAGGATGCTGTAATAACTGTACCAGTAGGTATTACTGGGTCATCATCATCAATAGCACAAGATGATATTATCAATGAAAATGCTATTAAGAATAATGGTATAAATTTTATGTTTTTCATAATTTATATTTTAATGTTTTTTATTTTAAATTGATACTTAATCTTGCAAAAAGGAATCTACCATTAGTTCCAAATTGCTGTGCTCTACGTGAATAGATAAACCTTCCACTACTTGTGTTTCCTGGAAAATTTTCATCTGGATAAATATCCATTAAGTTATTTGCTCCTACAGCAAATGTTACATTATCATTATAATCATACGCTACAGATAAGTCTGTTACAATTCTTGGCGCAAATATTTGTCCTGTTGTACTTGTAACATTGCCAAAGTATACGTTTCTAAAGAAAATATTCCATTTATCAAAAGAAATTGTATTTGATAAGTTAATTTTTGTTCGCACAGCTGCACTTTCTAAATAAGCTCTTGAACTATTGCTAAAATATCTATCCAATTGACCACCATTAACTAAAATTTGAGAAGCGTGAATATCATCTACTTGTCTTGTTTGAGAGAAAGTTCCTGATAAATCAGTTTTAATTTTTACATCATTTACAGTTCCCTTATGAGTAATCACTACATCTAAACCTTTCGATTCTGTATCAATTGCATTAGCAAATAATGCTGCTTTACCAGCGCCTGCTCTTTCAAAAGCCTCTTCTAATTCAGGAGTTGTTGCAGAGAATGTATCTGTTAACGTAACTCTATCTTCAATTGCAATAAAATAACCGTCAACTGCTATTTTAATATTAGATTCTGGTAATGTTGCAGTAAAACCAATGCTTGCACTTGCTGATTCTTCTTGTTTCAATCTCGGTATTCCTAATTCTTTTGCAACTCTACTATCATTTGAAAATGTACCCACTTCTTCTGGAATCCCATCATCATTAAACTGTGTTGCTGTAGCATTATAATATATTTGATGTAAAGAAGGTGCTCTGAAACCTGTACTCACTGCTCCACGTAAATTAAAGTTTTCACTTAATTTATAACGAGATGCAACCTTAAAATTTAACGTTCCTCCAAAATCACTATAGTTTTCATATCTTAATGCTCCACTCACTAAAAACTTCTCAGTAAAATCTGCTTCTATATCTAAATAACCTGCAATACTATTTCTGTATTTAGACAACTCATTTGTTGGTCTAAATCCAGGGAAAACTTGCGCGCCTCCAGGATAAGATCTTCCAAAGAAGTCTGGTGCGTTATTATAGTTGGTATAAGATGCTTCCTCACCTGCAATGATTTGGTAATTCTCTACTCTAAACTCCGCTCCAAATGCGACATTCAAACCTTCCCATTTATCTTCAAAGAATTTTGTAACATCAAAATTCGTAGTGTTTTGCGCAAATGCAAATCCACCAGCAGTAAAGTTTGATCTTGAATTAGTACCTTGTGATGCATTAAAAGAGTTAGTAACTGTGAAATCAAAACTATTTTGCCCCCAAGTATTACTAAAATCTACATCCCATTCTCCTACTTTACCTTTAACTCCAACAGAAAAAGACTTATCCTTAATATCAGAATTAATGTTTGGTAAAAAACCATTCAAATTAACATTAGAGTAAGATCTTGATTGATGTGGCAGTCTGTAAAATCCTGCTGCATTTCCTTTTCTATAACTTATACCTCCAAAAGCGTATAATTCTGATCCATTATCACCAATTGGCAAAGATAAGTTTGCCAAGAAGCGCCCTGCTCTTAATTTTGATTGACCAACTCTCATGTTATAATCACTACGTACCTGACCTCTTGCAGACAATTCTGCTTCTGTAAAGTCAATTGGGCCTCCACTATTTGATAATAATGCTACTATCTGATCTTGTGAAGTTGCGGCACTAATCGCACTTTTAAGTTGTGGTGTAAAGTGTGCTACACCTTGTGCGAAAAACTGAATTTCTCCAAAAGATAAATCATCTACATTAGCACCACTATTTGTTGCTACTCTTTGTATAGCGTTATAACCATTAAATATCATTCCCGTAAAACTCCCCATTCTATTGGTTGGCTCTCTTGTATCAACATCTCCAGTAAAGTTAATATATCCTCCATTATCTCCTAAGTCAATACCGTAATTAATACTTGTATTGATTGTTTCTCCATCTACTCCTCCTTTAAGGCTATTTGCATTTTCTGAAAAATTTGCTCCTGCAGTAATATTTACAGTAAGTTCATTTGTATTCTTTTTTAATACAATATTAATAACACCTGCAATAGCATCAGAACCATATTGTGCCGCAGCACCGTCTCTTAGCACTTCAACACGTTGAATAGCAGCAGATGGTATTGAGTTTAAATCTGTTCCTACTGAACCTCTACCTGTAGTACCGTTTACATTTACCAATGATGTTGTATGTCTTCTTTTCCCATTAATCAACACTAATACTTGGTCAGGACCAAGGCCTCTTAATGATGCAGGATCGATATGATCTGTACCATCAGAAATTGTTTGTGTATTAGATGAAAATGAAGGTGCAACATAATTTAATATTTGATTTAAGTTTACTTGCGGTCCTTTTGAAATCAATTCAGAGATGTCAATAACATCAACAGGTACTGGTGTGTCTGTTGCAACTCTATTTTTATTACGAGTACCAACAACAACAATTTCATCTAAAGCAACTCCTGATGATAATACAACATCAACTGTTGATGAACCATCCATAGTAACTTCTTTAGAATTAAATCCCACAAAAGAATAAACTAAAACATCACCTTGCGAAACACTCAAAGAGTATTTACCATCAAAGTCGGAAGATGTTCCGTTTGTTGTTCCTTTAACAACCACTGAAACTGCGGGTAAAGGATCATTGTCATCATCTGTAACAACTCCACTAACCTCATAAGTTTGGGCTAATGTTGATAGTGATACAAAAAATAACATAGTTAAAAAGTAAATTTTTAATTTCATAATTATTTAAGTGTTTAAATTAGTATCTCGCAAATGTATGTTTTTTTTACTAAAAAAATAAATTTTTAGATAAAAAAATAGAAATGCATTAGTAATAATAAAATATACTCTAAATCTATGATATATAGCGCTTTAAGTTTAAGTTTTTATTTTGATTTTCGAAACATAAAGTAAAGCCCTACTAAAATCATAGGAATACTAAGTAATTGACCTGTGTTTAAGTTAATTTTAAATATAGTTTCTAAACCTCCTTGCCATTCCTTAAAAAACTCTATCACAAAGCGTATAGACCAGAATAAAACCATAAATAATCCGAATAAATATCCTGCTTTTTCTTTCTTATCTGTTTTCCAATAAACAAACCAAAGAATTAGGAATACGCACACATAACTTAGTGCTTCTAAAATTTGAGTTGGATATCTTAATGGCACTTCTGCTAAATAATGCTTATATTTTACACTACTTCCGATTAAGTCATACGCTTTTTCATAATCATTAGTATTGGTAATACTCATTGCTTCTCTTTTCGAGAAATGGTCTCTAATAAATCTAAAACCAAAATTTGAGTTGGTTACTTTCCCTATAATCTCAGAATTCATCAAATTACCAAAACGTACAAAAGCGGATCCTAATGCTGCGGGAATTGCAACTCTATCAATTATCCACAATACACTTTTATAGATATACTTTCTACGATATAAAAACAGTGCTACAATAATTCCTATTATTGCTCCGTGACTTGCCAAACCAGTAAAGCCTGTAAAAGTCCATCCTTCAATAAAGCCAAACAATGTTCCGTTTGCGTCTTTTGCAATTGGTAAAAATATTTCTAATGGTCTATGCTTAAAACTATCCCAACTATAAAAGAAAACTTCGCCTAATCTTGCTCCAATTAAGGTTGCTAATACAACATACATAAAAAGAGGATCAATATATTCTTCTGAAACACCTTCATTCTTATAGAATTTCTTCATTATTTTTAACCCCAATAAAAATGCGATTACAAACATCAACCCATAATAACGAATTGATAATCCGAAAATATTAACTATTTCTGGTGATGGGTTCCAATCTATTCCAAGTTGTAACATAAGTTTGTTTTATTTTTTTGTAAATATATTATTTTATTTTGATGTTTTATTATTCTTTTCAGGAACTGGATCGTAACCACTTTTTCCCCAAGGATGACAACTAAAAATACGTTTTATTGCTAAATATCCACCTGAAAAAAGCCCATGCTTTTGCAAGGCTTCTACTGTATAGTGTGAGCAAGTTGGTGTAAACCGACAACTTGACGGCATATAAGGTGATATTGCTGCTTGATAAAAGCGAACAATCCAAACAAACGGAATTGCTATAATTTTTGTGCTTCTCTGAATCATTTAATTGACTGAAAAAGTTGTACCGTCTTTACTGTCTTTTAACTGAATATCTAATGCGAGTAATTCATCTCGTATTTTATCTGACAATGCCCAATCTTTATTATCTCTTGCATCTTTTCGCATTTTGATAAGCATTTCTAGAACTCCTGAAAGTTTACTCTCATCTTGATTTGTTTCCGAAGAGCCTTCTAAACCTAAAACATCAAAAACGAATGTATTTATTGTCATTTTTAAATCTTGTAAATCATCCGAAGTAATCGTTTCCTTTTCTTCTTTTATTAGATTGATATATTTAATGCCTTCAAACAGGTTAGCGATTAGAACTGGCGTATTAAAATCATCATTCATTGCGTTATAACATTTTTGTTTCCAACTACTTATGTCTATTGATGACACTTCTGAAACTTCCAAACCGCTCAATCCTTTTACAGCTTCCATCAATTTAGAAAATCCTTTTTCTGCGGCTAATAAAGCATCATTTGACAAATCTAGCACACTCGAATAATGTGCTTGCATCATAAAAAACCTCGTAACACTTGGTGAGAATGCTTTTGACAGAATATCGTTATTTCCTTTGTAAATTTCGCTTGGCAAAATGGAATTTCCTGTCGATTTTGACATTTTTTTACCGTTCAAATTCAACATATTAGTATGCATCCAATAATTTACTGGCGCTTTGTGATTACAGGCTTGTGCTTGCGCAATTTCGCATTCGTGATGCGGAAATTTCAAGTCCATTCCGCCTCCGTGAATATCAAATTGTTTTCCTAAATATTTTGTACTCATAGCCGTACATTCTAAGTGCCATCCTGGAAAACCTTCTGACCAAGGCGAGTTCCAACGTTGAATATGTTCTGGTTCGGCGCGTTTCCAAAGTGCAAAATCTTGTGGGTTTTTCTTATCCGACTGTCCGTCTAACGCGCGAGTATTTTCAATCGTATCTTCTATAACTCGTTTTGATAAAATTCCATAATTTTCTTTTTCATTGTATTTCAATACGTCAAAATATACAGAACCGTTTACTTCATACGCCAAACCATTATCAATAATAGCTTGAATTGCTTCAATTTGCTCTACAATGTGTCCTGTTGCAGTTGGCTCAATGCTTGGAGAAAGTAAATTGTATTTTTTTAAAACTTCATGAAAATCTACTGTGTATTTTTGTACGATTTCCATTGGCTCCAATTTTTCTAAACGTGCTTTGGTAGAAATTTTATCTTCAGAATTATCATCTGTTAAATGTCCTGCATCAGTAATATTACGTACATAACGCACTTTATAACCTAAATGTAGGAAATAGCGATAAATCATATCAAAACTCATAAAAGTTCTGACATTTCCTAAATGTACATTACTATAAACTGTTGGTCCGCAAACGTACATTCCAATCATTCCTTCATTTATAGGTTTGAAAATTTCTTTCTTTTTTGAAAGTGAATTTAATATTTTTATCGTATTTGTTTTGTACAATTCCATTGAATTATTAGAAATTAAATTTCGAGTGTAAAAATAAGAAGTTTCTATCTGAGTTCAAAACAATCTATTCTTTTTAAAAAAAATCATATTTTTACAAAATACTCTAATCAATAAATTTAACTTGAATAATATTAATAAAACTTCTGTAGATGAGTTTGTTACTCATATTTTAAATAACAATATTAGTTATTTAAGCAGAGCGATTACACTTATTGAAAGTAATAACAGCAAGCATCAAGAAAAAGCAACTCAAATTTTAGAGAAGTGTTTATCTCATGCTTCTAATTCTATCAGGATAGGAATTACAGGTGTTCCTGGAGTTGGCAAAAGTACTTTTATTGAATCTTTTGGAAAGTATCTGACAAGTATTGGTAAAAAAGTTGCGGTTTTAGCTATTGATCCAAGTAGTAGCATTCAAAAAGGAAGTATTCTCGGTGATAAAACGCGCATGAGTACTTTGGCTCTTGACGACAATGCTTTTATAAGACCTTCGCCTTCTGGAAATTCTCTTGGAGGAGTTGCTCGTAAAACACGTGAAGCAATCACGTTATGCGAAGCCGCAGGTTTTGATATTATTATTATTGAAACTGTTGGTGTAGGTCAATCTGAAACTACGGTACATTCTATGGTAGATTTCTTTTTATTACTAAAACTCGCAAATGCTGGCGATGAATTACAAGGTATAAAACGTGGAATTATTGAGATGGCTGATACTATTGCCATTAACAAAGCAGATGGCAATGCAGAAAAAGAGGCGAAAATTGCTAAAAGTGAATTTTCACGCGCATTACATCTATATCCAAAAAAAGAAAATAATTGGATTCCGAAAGTATTAACTTGTAGCGCTTTAAATAATGTTGGAATTGATTCAATCTATACAATTATTAAAGAGTATATCGCATTGACAAAAGAGAATGGGTCATTTCTCAAGAAAAGAAGTGAGCAAAATAAAAATTGGCTGTTTGAAACTATTAATAACGAATTGAAAAATCAATTTTACAAAAACTCTAAAGTTCAAAATTTATTAAATTTGCAACTTAAAAGGATAGAAAATAAAGAAATCAATCCGTTTCAAGCAGCAAAGGAAATCTTAAAAATAAAACGTTAAATGCTGTACGAATTCACAATTATTGTTCCTGTATATAATGAAGAGGGCAATCTCGATAGAGTTGAAAAGGAGTTTTTAGAATATGTCAAAATAGCCTCAAAAAAGACAAAAATTTTGTTTGTTAATGATGGTAGTAAAGACCAAAGTCAATCTATAATCGAGCGTATTTGCACTAACAATAATGACTTTTCCTTTATCTCTTTCAAAGAAAATAGCGGCTTAAGTGCTGCTATAACTGCTGGTTTTCAAAGTGCCGACACAGAATTAGTTGGATATATTGATTCTGATTTGCAAACTGATCCAAAAGATTTTAATTTACTACTCGAACATATTGGAAAATATGATTTAGTTACAGGAGTTCGTGCTGATAGAAAAGACTCATTTATCAAAAATATGTCATCAACAATTGCTAACGGAATTCGCCGAAGTTTTACACATGATGGAATGGACGATACTGGTTGCCCATTAAAAGTAATCAAAACAGATTTTGCTAAAAAAATTCCAATGTTTAAAGGATTGCATCGGTTTCTTCCTGCTATGATTTTATTGCAAAACGGAAAGATCAAACAGATTCCTGTAAAGCATTTTCCACGCATCGCTGGAGAAGCAAAATATGGTCTTTGGAATCGTCTTTTAGGTCCATTAATGGACTGTTTCGCGTATCTTTGGATGAAGAAAAAATATATTAACTACGAAATCGAAAAGAAAGGTTAATGCAATCTTGGATTATATATAGCATCGGTTTCTTAGCGCAAATCTTATTTTCTGGGCGCTTACTCGTTCAATGGGCACTATCTGAAAAGGTAAAAAAAGTAGTCACTCCTTCCCTATTTTGGCAAATGAGTTTGATTGCTTCTTTCCTACTATTTGTCTATGGATATTTACGTGATGATTTTGCCATAATGCTTGGTCAAGCGTTAACGTATTACATCTATATTCGAAATTTACAATTGCAAGGAAAATGGAAAAAAACACCAAAAGGCATTAGACTTTTTATTCTGATTTTTCCGTTACTAATTGTTATTTATGCCTTTAACAATAATAAAATAGACATTGACAACCTGTTTAAAAACGAAGCAATTCCATTGTGGTTATTGATTTTAGGAAGTGTTGCTCAACTCATTTTCACGTTACGATTTATATATCAATGGATATATTCTGAAAAACACAAAAAATCTGTTTTACCCTTTGGATTTTGGCTTTTGAGTTTGATTGGCTCTCTTTTAATACTATCTTATGCAATTATTAGACGAGATCCTGTCCTTTTTATTGGTCATATATTTGGAAGTATCGTATATATTAGAAATTTAATTCTCTTAAAAAAAGACGATGATTAAATACATTGAAAAACATCCAATTTTAGCAATCATTTTCATCACTTTACTGATGCTACTTCCTAATTTAGACACATTGGTAGTGACAATCATGGAGGCGAGAAATTTTATCACTGCACGTGAAATGGTCAATGATGGAAATTGGATTCTAACGACTATGAATGGACTTCCACGTTACGAAAAACCTCCATTACCGACTTGGTTGACAGCATTATCTGGAATGTTATTCGGAATGAAAAATTTATTTGCATTGAGGCTTCCTGCAGTTTTGATGGTCGCTTTTTCTGGAGTTTTCATATACTTACTTTCAAAGAAAATTGAACTTAAAAACACTCAAAGCATCATTAACGCATTGATTTTTATCACCTCATTCTACATTATTGGAATTATAAACGAAGCGCCTTGGGATATTTATGCTCACGGATTTATGCTTGCAGGAATTTATTATCTGTTTCAGTTTTTTGAAACAGATAATAAATTGTGGAAAAATGCCATTATTGCAGGTTTTTTTGTTGGATTATCAATGATGAGTAAAGGTCCTGTTTCGCTCTACGCATTATTTTTACCATTTATTATTTCTTACGGAATTATATTTAAATTCAAGAATTTAAAAAGTAGAATAGCACCTTTATCCCTATTCATTATTGCATTTTTGATAATTGGCGGATGGTGGTTTTTATATGTTAGACAAGTTGATAGCGAAGTATTTATCAAAATAGCAACTAAAGAAACCTCGCGTTGGGGAAATTACAATGTCAAACCGTTTTATTATTACTGGAGTTTCTTTATACAGTCTGGAATGTGGACTATTTTAGCGTTTATTTCGCTATTGTTTCCATATATGATAAAGCGTGTAACAAATAAAAAACTATATAAGTTCTCTTTCTTTTGGACTATTATTGCTGTTATTTTACTTTCAATTATTCCAGAGAAAAAATCGCGCTATTTAGTTCCTGTTTTGTTTCCTTTAGCAATAAATACTGGTTTTTATATTGAATATCTGATTCGAAAATTTGAACATCTAAAATCAAAAAAAGAGACACTTCCCGTATATTTTAGTTTTGGTTTATTTGGATTGATTGGATTGCTATTTTCAATCATCGTTTATGTTTTATTAAAAGATAAATTAGACGGATTATGGCTAAATTTTGGAATAGCATCTGTCGTTTTATTAATTGTTGGTTTGTTGATATTCAAATATTTAAAAGATAAAAATATCAAAAAAACCTTTTACTCTATGATTGCATTTATGGTTGCTATTTCTCTTTTCGGATTACCGTTACAAAAAGCGCTATACAGTAATCCAAATTTTCATCAAATATCACATTTAAAAGATACTGTAGAGTCTCAGAAGAATATAAAATCATACACTTTTGGTGGTTTAACTCCTGAAATGCTATGGTATTATAATGGTAAAATTAAAAGTATTTATCAAAATGGAAAATTTCAACTTCCTAATGACAAGCAATTTGGATTGTTAATTGAGGAAAGTCACATAAAACTATTAGAGAACTTACCTGCTAATTATTCCGTAGAAAATATTGGAGAGTTTGACCTCAACTATTTTAAGAAAAAAAGAAAACGCTTGATTAGAAAATATTATTTGATAACAAAAAATACTACTTTTGAATAAAATTCATCATTTATGAACTTAAAATCACTTACGAGTACAGAAATATTAGGTTATTCATTCTTAATTCTATTATACGTTTTAGGAATTTATTTTGCCAATACAGATCCAAGTTATTTCAAATCTACTTATGCGAGAGAAGACGGTTTTGTTGAATATACAACAGCAGCAATGCTACTCTATATCAGCATATTATCTTTCTCAAGATTGTTTAAACTTTGGAGTGTAAAACCTGCTCTATGGAAACTTGGTGTTCTTGGCTTTGCACTCATTTTCTTATTTGGTGCTGGAGAAGAAATTTCTTGGGGACAACGCATTTTTGATATAGAATCTTCAGCATACTTTAAGGAAAACAATGCGCAACAGGAAACAAATTTACATAATATGGTTGTTGGCGAAACAAAAATAAACAAATTAATATTCAGTCAAATACTAACAATTGTTTTGGTTATTTACTTGATCATTTTACCATTACTGTATCGTAAATTTGAAGGAATCAAAAATTTGGTTGACAAATTCGCAGTTCCGCTTCCAAGATGGAATCACACGATTGCATTTTTACTTGCCACAGTCTTATTATCCTTTATACCTTCTGATAAAAAATGGGAAGTGTATGAACTGGCTTTTAGTATTATTTTTCTACTGATTTTCTTAAATCCGTTTAACAAGTACATTTACGAGAAAAACTAATTCATGATTAACAACTACGTTGATGACGCCGAATTTAAAGGTGTTAACTATTCTGAAAAACGTTTAGAAATTGGCGAATATGACAATTGTACATTTATAAATTGTAATTTTTCAAATTCTGATATTTCAAATATCACCTTTATTGAATGTAAATTTGTTGATTGTAATATAAGTTAAGACCGTTGCAGTATAGGTTCTTGATTAATAAACTTTAATTTTCAAATTATATTTTTGATTTTTTATTAATTTTCGAGTAGAATTTCTTCATTTTGAGTTATACAGTCCTATTTTTAGGGCTAT
>JAKITY010000021.1 GCA_021647835.1 Flavobacteriaceae bacterium
TTATCATCTGAAATACTTATTAAACAAGGAGTAATTTTAAAATCAAAGTTTTCAATTCTTCCTGTAACAGGGCAGTAAGCCTTTTCCGTTTTTCCATTAATCATAATCTCCATAATAAAACGATTAGGTCTGTTTACAATGAGACTTTCAGTTAATTCTTTTTTAACTTTATCAAAACTCTCAACTGGAAATTTATTTACCAATTTGATAATATGCCAGCCAAATTTTGTTTTAAACGGTTGTGAATAATCACCAGTATTTACTAAAGAAAAAGCATTGTCTTCAAATTCTTTAACCATTCTTCCTGAACCAAACCTTCCTAAACTTCCGTTCTTTTTTGCAGTATATGTATCTTCTGAAAGTGTTTTAGCCAACACTCCAAAATCATCACCATTAACTAATTTTGAATATATTTTATTAATCTTAGTTTCACTCTCATCTGAATCACCTCTTATCATTATATGTGCTGCTTCTACTTCTCCACGAGTATTTCTCTTGCTATGCACTTGTATAATATGGTATCCAAATTTTGTTTTAAATGGTTGTGAAATTTCGCCTATCTCAGTCGCATATGCTGCATTTTCAAATGGATACACCATGCTAAAAGCTGAAAAATAACCTAAATTCCCATCGTTTTTTTGAGCAGATGGATCTTGAGAATATTCTTTAGCAACAGTAGCAAATTCTTCTCCGTCAATAATCCTGTCTCTTGCTTCTAAGATTTTATTATACGCCGCTAAAGTATCTTGAGGGCTTTTAAAGTTCGTTTTCATCAAGATATGACTTGCATTGATTTCAATCAAACTACGATCATAAGCTTCTTTTACCAAATCATTTAATACTGTATCGTCTCGTAAATATGGCTCCATTAATTGCTTTTTATAAGACGCCAATTCTGATTTATATGACTGAATAGTATCAAACTTTAAATCATACGCTTGTTTAATTTTTAATTTATAATTGATAAAAAGCTCTAAATAATTCTTTATGTCCTTTTGATTTTTATCTGTTACAATATCTAAATTTTTAGAATATACTCTTAAAAATTCTGAAGTTAAGACTGGTTCATCGTCAATCGTAAATAAAACGGAGTCGCTGTTTTGAGAATACACGTTAAAAAAACTTAAGGTGATAAATAAAACAATGTAATTTTTTAATGTCATTTTTCTTTTTTTTTATGCTTACAAAAATAAGAATTCATCTGAATAATTACACATAATAAACGGCGCAATTTATCTTTTATTTTTGGTTAATAATGTTAAGGAAACTATAAAGAAATAATGCCTTCAATTTTTCCTATTTCAACATATTTTGATATGATTTCATCTGAACTACTCATTTCAATAAGTATTGAGATACTTGTATATTTCCCTGTTTTAGAAGGTTTTGTAGTTATTACTGCTCCTCCATGATTAAAAATATTCTCAATCATTTTCATTTTTTTATCATCCTTTGGAATAATAAATTTATATAAATAGTTAGATGGAAAAGTCATTGCCTCATCTAAACTCAATTTTAATTTTTTATATATTTCTGGTGTTTTATCCATTTAAAAAGATTTATAGTTTTAATTACAAAAACAATACCAATAAAAATAAGTGATTTTTGTAGTACAAAATTACGGTTATATTTAATGATTTTTAATAAATTGCTCAAACAATTTTGAATACATTATTTTCGCAATATGCAACAAAAAATAGTAATAACTGGAGGTCCTGGAACAGGGAAAACGATGATTATTAATGAACTTATTAATAGAAACCATAAATGTATGGAAGAGGTTTCTCGGGAAATAACTCTTAAAGCACGTGCAGAAGGTAAAGAACAACTTTTTTTAACAGAGCCGCTACTGTTCAGTCAATTACTTCTTGAAGGACGCATAAATCAATATCTTGAAGCGAATAAATACAAAGAGAAATGTGTGTTTTTTGACAGAGGAATTCCTGATGTGCATTCATATATGAACTTTTTTAACGCCACTTTTCCAGATATATATATTGAAAGTAGTGATAAATATCGTTACACACATATATTCTTACTTCCGCCTTGGAAAGAAATTTATACAACTGATAATGAACGCTATGAAACATTTAAGGAGTCTTTAGAGATATACAAACACCTTAAAAATGGCTATAAAAATTCAGGTTACAAGGTTATTGAAGTCCCTTTTGGAATTGTTACAGAACGAACAAATTTCATTTTAAACGCTTTATAATATTGAGTTCGCCCCTTGAAATATTAAAAAAATATTGGAGATTTGATAATTTTAAACATCCACAAGAAGAGATTATTTCGAGTGTTTTAAAAGGCGCTGATACTATTGCACTACTGCCAACTGGCGGAGGAAAATCTATCTGTTTTCAAATCCCAACACTTATCAAAGACGGTGTTTGTATTGTCATTTCACCATTGATTGCCTTGATGAATGACCAAGTTAAAAACTTGCAAGATAAAAATATTAAAGCAGTTGCATTGACTTCGAAATTATCAGAAGGTGAAATTGTAAATGTATTTGACAATCTGCAATTTGGCAATTACAAATTCTTGTATTTATCGCCCGAAAAACTACAGTCAGAATTCATTCAAACAAAATTAAAACAAATTAATGTACAATTAATTGCTGTTGATGAAGCGCATTGCATCTCAGAATGGGGACATGACTTTAGACCTTCTTATTTGAATATCAATATAATACGCGATTTTTATCCAGAAATTCCTGTAATTGCATTAACAGCTTCGGCAACAGAAAAAGTTCTTGATGATATTATTAAAAACCTTAATTTAAAAATCCCTAAGATTGTAAAAAAATCATTTTATAGAGCCAATTTAGCATATCAAATTTTTGATGTAGAAGATAAATTTTATAAAGTTGAAAAAATCTTAACTAAAATTAAAGGTTCTAAAATGATTTACACTAATACTCGTAGCAAAACAATTGAAGTTTCACAGCAGTTAAACTCTTTAGGGATTAAAATTAATTTTTATCACGGCGGAATGCATCATGACGATAAAATAAAGGCTTATGAGGGTTGGTTATCAGAAAAAGTTCCTATAATTGTTGCTACTAATGCATTTGGAATGGGAATTGACAAGTCAAATGTTCGTGCTGTAATTCATCTCAATTTACCTCAAAGTATTGAAAATTACATGCAAGAAGCAGGTCGTGGTGGACGTGATGATAAAAAAGCTTTTTCGGTTGTATTTAAAAACAAAAGCGACATATATACTGCAAAAACTACTGTTGAAAAAAATCTTGCATCTGTAGAGATTGTCAAAAAAATCTATTTTAAATTAAACCAGTTTTTTCAAATTTCTTATGGTGAATTATCTCTTAAAAAACACGAATTTAATATTGGTGAATTTTGTAAAATTTATCAATTACCAATACTCACGACTTACAATGCGCTAAAAATTTTAGATCGAGAAAGTATCCTTTTACTTGACGAAAATTTTAATCGAAAATCTACCGTGAAATTTATAACAAATAATCAAGACGTTTTTGATTATTGTGATAAAAATCCATCAAAAAATAAACTGATAAAATTGATACTAAGAACGTATGGAGGCGTTTTTGAAAGTTCAAAAATTATAAATAAAAACCACTTGTCAAATATATTAGGTTGCTCTACATCAGCAATTAAAGAAGAATTAGCAATATTGCATAAAGATAAAATCATCAACTTTTACAATGCTAATAGAAATACACAAATTCAATTTTTAGTTCCTAGAGAAGATGATAGGACTATAAATATTATTGCAAAAAACATCAAACAACGAAATCAATTAAAAATAGAAAAAATTGATAATTTAATTTCGTTTTTAGAGAATGATAGGGTTTGTAGAAGTAAACAACTCCTCTCCTATTTTAATGAAATTAAAACTCCAGAATGTGGAATTTGTGATGTTTGTATTTCTAAAAAAAATGATAACATAAAAATAGATATAAAAGAGGCTTCTACTAAAATAATTAATCTTTTAAAGGAGCATAAAGAACTTTCTTCTAAAGAAATTGTATCAAAATTAAAAATTCCAGAAGCGAGTGTGTTATTTAGTTTACAAATACTTTTAGAAAAAAATATTTTATCAGTAACTTCGCAAAATAAATATAAAATTAACTAAATTGAATAGAAAACTTCGCATCGTTTTTATGGGTACTCCAGAATTTGCCGTTACAATCTTAAAAGGGTTGCTCAACGAAAAATTTAATGTAGTTGGAGTGATTACTGCTCCTGACAGACCTGCAGGTCGAGGGCGCAAGCTTAATCAGTCGGCTGTTAAAAAGTTTGCTTTTGATAATAATCTTATAGTTTTACAGCCTAAAAACTTAAAAAGCGAAGAATTTCATCAAAAATTAAAAAAGTTAAACGCAAACCTTCAGATTGTTGTGGCTTTTAGAATGCTACCAACTATTGTATGGAAAATGCCAAAATATGGCACATTTAATCTTCACGCTTCATTGTTGCCAGAATATCGCGGTGCAGCGCCAATTAATTGGGCTATTATAAATGGTGAAACAAAGACTGGTGTTACTACTTTCTTTATTGATGATAAAATAGATACAGGAGAAATTATTTTACAGCGTGAAGTTGATATTAAACCTGATGAAACCGTTGGTGAACTACATGATAAATTAATGATTTTAGGATCAGAGTTGGTTAATAAAACCGTAAAACAGATTGAACAACGAAAAGTAAAGACCTCTAAACAACCTGGAAAAGAAGAAAAGCCTGCTCCAAAAATCCATACAAAAACTTGTAAGGTAGGTTGGGATGATTCTCTTGACAATATATATAATATGATTAGAGGATTAAATCCATATCCTGCTGCTTGGACAACTCTTGAGAATGATACTGAAGAAATACTTGTGAAGATTTATGATGTAAGAAAAGAAGAAACTACACACAACCATAAAAATGGGACTGTAATTACTACAAAGAAAGAATTAAAAATTGCGGCAACCAATGGCTACCTTATTATAGACAGCCTAAAGCTCGCTGGAAAGCGAAAAATGGATGCAAAAAGTTTGCTAAATGGATACAGTTTTCATCAAAAAGCAAGAATGCTCTGAACCCCTTATTAGTAGTTGGATTAGTGATTTTACCAAAAAATCATCATGGTTATTAACATTTTAACCTCTTTTATCAACAAAATAGCAATTTTTTTGAGTTAAAACTTGTGTAAACCCTTATTCCTGCTATATTTGTTAGGCTATAAAAAGCGAAATAATGTTTAACCAATAATTTAAATTAAAAATTATGAACAAATCAGAATTAGTAGATGCTGTTGCAGCAGACGCTGGAATTTCAAAAGCAGCTGCAAAAGCAGCATTAGAATCAGTAACAACTAACGTAACTAAAGCTCTTAAAAAAGGGGACAAAGTAGCATTAGTAGGATGGGGAACTTGGTCAGTATCTAGAAGAGCTGCAAGAACAGGAAGAAACCCACAAACTGGAGCTGCAATTCAAATTAAAGCTAAAAATGTTGTGAAGTTTAAAGCAGGAGCTGGATTCAGCAGTGCAGTAAACTAATCAAATAAAAATAAACCCTTATTTTTAAAACTCTCTTTTATTTTAAAGAGAGTTTTTTTTATCCAAAACATTTCTCTACATTTACTCAATATATTTAAATTAAATGATTGAGTTACATCCAACAAAAGGTAAATTACTGATTGCAGAGCCATCGATTTTAAATGATCGATTGTTCAACAGGTCTGTTATTTTATTAACCGAACATAACAAAACTGGCTCTGTTGGATTTATTATGAATAAGCCAATGAAGTACATTATTAGTGATTTGGTGCCTGAAATAAATTGTAATTTCACTGTTTATAATGGAGGTCCTGTTTCTCAAGAAAACCTTTATTTCATTCATAATATTCCAAATATGATTCCAAATAGTATCAAAATTGCAAGTGGAATTTATTGGGGAGGAGATTTTGATGCCGTTTCTGAATTATTAATTCAGAAAAAAATCACTCAAAGTGATATTCGTTTCTTTTTAGGTTATTCTGGCTGGGAAGCAAATCAACTTATAGAAGAATTAGCAGATGATTCTTCTTGGCTTGTTACTGAAAATAAATACTCAAATATTTTGACTACCAAAGCATCTATGTGGAAAAATAAGTTGATGGAATTTGGCGGAAAATATACTCTTTGGGCAAATGCTCCTAAAAACCCTTCTTTAAATTAAGTGTATTCTTTTTTTAATAATTCTAATATTTTCAATGAAACGTCAATTTTATATACTTTCTTCCTATAATTTGTTACAGGCTGAATATCAATAATACTATTGGTTATAAATAGTTCATCTGCTTTTTGTAATTCAAAAGGTGAAATTTCTCTTTCTTCAATAATAAAATTATTGCTTTTCTTTAAAATATCAATAATTTTTTTTCGAATGACTCCTTTAATACAACCTTCATTAGTAGTTGGTGTGATAACTTTATCTCCAAATACTAAAAAAACATTACCGTGAATAGCCTCAACCAATTGTTTCTTTTCATTTAAAAACAAGCACGTATCAAATTCATTTTCAGATGCAAAAATACTTGCAACAACATTCAATATTCTATTTGTAGTTTTAAGTGTAGATAATAAACCTGAATAAATATAAAAATCTTTATACAAATCTACTGTATAAACTGTTTTGCAATTTTCTATAAGTTCAGATACTTCAATAGTATATTCAATTTGATTTGATATTGGATTGTATAATCCTCCATCTTTTCTATAAACAGTTAATCGCACTCTCGCTGATTTACTCAAGTTATTTACATCTGCTGTTTTTAAAATTTCATTTTCAAGATATTCTAATGTGAAATTTTGTGGTATTTCCATTCGCAGCATGCGCATTGAAGCCATTAGCCTAAAATAGTGCTCTTCAAAAAAAACAATGTTGGAGTTATATATTTTTAATGTTTCAAAAACTCCATCTCCATATTTAAAGGCTCTATTTTGATTGGTAAAAACTAATTGATTTTTGGAAATCAACTGGCTATTAATATTTATCATTTGCTAATAAATTAGAATGCAAATTTAACTAAAAAGCCCTGAAAACTCAGGGTTTTTTATTGATTTATTATTGATATTATGCTCCAATTGTATGTTTTAATTCACTAATTTGATTTTCCCAAAACATTTTAGAATCTTCAACTTCATCTTCATCTGCAAAATCTGTTATCATTAAAGAAACATCATTTGTTAAAGCATCTACTTGAATTCTAAACTCAAAATAAGTATCATCTTCGTTTTCCTCCCATCTAAAACGAATCTTTGAGTCTCTTTTTTTAGTCAACATTTTGGCAATTTCTTCAGCACCATCCCAAATAAAAGTAAACATTTCACCTCTTGAATTTACATTGTCTGCAAACCATTCTGACAATCCTGAAGGTGTTGCAAAATATTGATATAGCATTTTTGGAGATGCCTGAATTGGAAACTCAATTTCAAACTTTATTTTATCACTCATATAAATTCTATTAAAAGCACAATATAACTAATTATTTTATTTAAAAAAATTAAAATGTATTGCTTGTTACAATACATATTTATTTTATATTTGCACCCGCTTATGGCGTGGTAGCTCAGTTGGTTAGAGCGTCGGATTCATAACCCGGAGGTCTGCAGTTCAATTCTGCATCACGCTACTCTAAAAACCCTTGATTTTCAAGGGTTTTTATTTTAAAATACAATTTATATCGCAAATATTTTCAGTAATATACTTCGTGATAAAGGCATCAGTAAAATATTCGCTACCAAGTAACTTTTCTGTTTTTAGTAATTCTTGAATATCAATCTTTAAATATTGCCTCAGCATTGGTTTCGAAATTGGTTTATAACTATAATGCCAAGGTTCGTATTTAAATCCTTTTCTTGAAATTTCGTTAGTATAAGCGAGATAAAATCCAAATTTATTTGCGTTTTTTTCTAACCAAATCCTCAGTTTACTATACACATTACTACCGATAAAATTCTCTGGATTTAAGACACTTTTGGGCGCTTTTTTATTTCTATCGATCATATCAACATCTGTTCCCCAATGATGACGTGATGTTCCTGGAATTGTTGAGTATTCTATTATTTTTTGGATTGCCTGCGTTGGCGTTAATCCTTCGGAAGTGAATTTTTTATACTTGCGTGTCCATATTCTTTTTTGATGCTCAAAACTTCGGTAACTAGATACAACTTCTATATCTATACCGTTTTTCAATGCTGATTCTTTCATCAATAAAAAAGCATTATATGCCTCTTTTTGCAATTGATAACCTTCACCATAAAATTCTGGAGTTCCTTTTCCTATCAAGTCATCTAAAGTGTATTCCTTTTCTGATTGTGTTATACATATAACAAATAACAGTATTGTAACTAAATTCTTAATCATCTTTTAATATTTTATACATTACATAATGGTCTCCAATTAATGTAATATCAAATTTTGAGCCTTTTATTATGAACCCTAATTTTTTATAAAAATTTAATGCTAAAACTCTTGCATTGCACCACAATATATCAACATTTTTTTCTTTCAAAACCTCTTCTGCTTTTAAAATAAAACCTTTTCCCAAGCCTTTCCTTTGATATTTATCTAACGTTGCCATTCCTCTAAGTCTATATTGTAATCCTTGAAAATATTTATGTTCATTTTGCATAAAAGTCGCTACACTTACTAACTCATCATCTATAAATCCACCTAAATGAAAAGTTGAATCATCAAAATCATCTTTGTTTTTTTCGGTTAATGAAATGTTTTTACGCAAAACATCTTTTCTAATTTCATACGTTTCTTCTGTTGAAATGAACTTAATTTCAATCATAAAATATTTATATTTGTGAAATATACTATTATTAATGGACTCTATCAAAATAAAAATATTACCAAAAGACCAAATTTTCGACATCATTCCTCTTCTTAGAAAAGTGAATGATAAAACTCCTCAAGAAATTTTAGAAAAAAGATTGCTTGAAATGTGTGAACAAAACTACGAATGCGTTGTTATGTATGACAACGAAAAACTCATTGGTATTTGCGGAATTTGGTATATGACACGTCATTATATTGGTAAAAGTATGGAAGTTGATCATGTTGTAATTAATGACAATTATCGTTCAAAAGGTTTAGGGAAACATTTTTTAAAATGGATTTATGAGTATGCAAAAGAGAAAGGCTGTGAAGCGTCAGAATTGAATGCGTATGCAAGTAATCCTAAAAGTCATAAATTTTATTATAACGAAGGTTATAATATATATGGATTTCATTTTTTAAAAGTACTAAGAGAAGACAATGAATTTTATTAACATTTTTTTATAAAAAATTACTTGCTATACTTTAAAGTACTTGTATATTTGCACTCTAAAATGCGAGAGTAGCTCAGTTGGTAGAGCTTCAGCCTTCCAAGCTGACTGTCGCCGGTTCGAGCCCGGTCTCTCGCTCAACAAAAAACTCTGACAAATTCATCAGAGTTTTTTTATGCTTTTCTTTTTAATTGTTTTTCAAAAACAAATAGTAATATAATTGGGATTGCAAGAATGACAACCATTCTTTTATTGATTGTAAAAACATCTGGATATAAAAATAAGGTTAATGCAAATCCTCCTATTGCTCCACCAATATGTGCGCTATGACCAATATTTCCAATACTTTTTTTCATTCCATAGATAGAATATAATAGATAGCCTAATCCGAAGATATATCCAGGGATTGGGATTGGAACAAAAATGAATCCTAGTCTTATATTTGGATCCAACATAATTGCAGCATACAAAACTCCCATAACTGCTCCTGAAGCGCCAACTGCACTATAATACAAGTCGTTTTTATGATAATTAAGTGAAAATAATCCACCGAATAACAGACTACCAAGATATATGA
This sequence comes from Flavobacteriaceae bacterium, assembly GCA_021647835.1. Lineage (GTDB taxonomy): Bacteria > Bacteroidota > Bacteroidia > Flavobacteriales > Flavobacteriaceae > Urechidicola. The sequence continues at coordinate 9,868 of JAKITY010000021.1, forward strand.
TTGCAAATTTTGGGACTCCGACAATAGCTATAACATAATCAGCAAAAAAATAGAGTGTCAGCATATTAAAAATTAAGTGTTGCATATCTGCATGTAAAAAAGCAGATGTAAACAGCCTTAAATATTCTCCCTTTTTTATTCCTCCAATTTGAAATTTATTCTTGTTGAAAAAAAGTTGGTCCTTAAACCCTTTCATTGAGAATAGAACATTGGCAATAATGATAATAATAACTGTTTGACTCATTTTTATTTTTTATACATTCAAAGATAAAATTATATCCGATATTTGCACGAAATATTTAATGCAATTATTAGTTTACATACTTGTTTATCCAATTATTTGGCTGATCTCTATCCTTCCGTTTAGAATGTTGTATATGCTTTCTGATGTTATTGCTTTCTTATTATACTATATTATTGGTTATCGAAAAAAAGTTGTTTTAAGTAACTTAAAGTATGCCTTTCCTGAAAAATCTGAAAAAGAACTAAAAAGTATTAGGCGTAAATTTTATCGCCATTTTACCGATATTTTTATGGAAGTAATAAAGTCGTTTACTATTTCTAAAAAAACGCTGAACAAACATTATACCTATACCAATATTGAGTTATTTACTGAGTTGCAAAAAAACGGAAAAGATACTATTTTGACTGGAGCGCATTACGCTAATTGGGAATGGATTATATCTATGAATTCATTTGTAAGTTATAAAGGATATGCGGCTTACACAAAAATTGGTAATAAATATTTTAATACTAAAATGCTGAAATCAAGAGAGAAGTTTGGTGTAAACTTCATACAAACTCCAAAAGTAGTTTCAGAGATAGAGAAAAATAAAAAAATCGGAATCCAATCTATGTATGGCTTGCTAAGTGATCAATCACCTATGTTAGAAAAAACTCATTATTGGAGTGAGTTTTTTGGCGTACATGTTCCTATCCATACTGGTACAGAAATGCTTGCCAAAAAATATGACATGAATATTGTGTTATTAGAAACCAAAAAAATTAAAAGAGGCTACTATGAAACCTCGTTTACTTTAATTTCTGATGATGTGACAAAATATCCTGATTATGAATTAACAGATATTTTCTTACGAAAAATAGAAGAACATATTCGAAAAGCACCACAATTTTATTTTTGGACTCACAATCGCTTTAAACACAAAGATAAATATGAGGAGTATTTGAAATTACGCAAGAAACCTGTAGTTAATTAATTAACTGTAAATGAGTTGTGAATTTATTAGCTCTTTTTTATTAAGCGATAATGCTTTTAATTTCTGAAATAACTCTTTCAGCCAAATCATCAGCTTTTTCTTGAGAAGTACTTTCTGTATATATTCTAATGATTGGTTCTGTGTTTGATTTACGTAAATGAACCCATTCTGTTTCAAAATTAACTTTAACTCCATCAATCGTTAAAACATCTTCATTTTTATATTTATCTGCCATTACTTCTAAAATTTTATCAACATCTATTTGAGGTGTCAGTTGAATTTTATTTTTACTCATAAAATAACTTGGATAACTCTCTCTCAACTCTTTAGAAGACATATCAAGATTTGCTAAATGTGACAAAAATAAGGCGACACCAACCAAAGAATCACGTCCATAATGAGATTCTGGATAGATAATTCCTCCGTTTCCTTCTCCTCCAATAATTGCATTTGTATCTTTCATCAACTGCACAACATTTACTTCTCCAACTGCACTTGCTTGATACGATCCTCCATATTTTTGAGTTACATCACGCAAAGCGCGAGATGATGACATATTAGAAACTGTGTTTCCTCCTTTTTTTGATAATACATAATCTGCACATGCAACTAAAGTGTATTCTTCGCCAAACATTGAACCGTCTTCGCAAACTAATGCCAACCTATCAACATCAGGATCTACAACGATTCCGAAATCTGCTTTTTCTTTCACAACCAATTCTGAAATATCGGTCAAATGCTCTTTTAATGGCTCTGGGTTGTGAGGAAACTGTCCGTTTGGTTCGCAATATAGTTTTACACACGCTACTCCTAATCTATCTAATAAGGCTGGAATGAAAATTCCTCCTGTCGAATTTACAGCATCAACTACTACTTTAAATTTTGCTTTTTTTATTGCTTCAACATCAACTAATTCTAATTTTAAAACTTCATCAATATGTTTTTTCACATAACTTTTATCCTTAGAATATATTCCCAAATCATCAACACCAGCAAAAGAAACATCGTCAGTTTCGGCAATAGTTAGTATTTTCTGACCTTCATCACCATTTAAAAACTCTCCTTTTTCGTTTAATAATTTTAAGGCATTCCATTGTTTTGGATTGTGAGATGCTGTTAAAATAATTCCGCCATCAGCGTTTTCAAGTGGAACAGCAATTTCAACGGTTGGTGTTGTGGAAAGTCCTAAATCTATGACGTTTATTCCTAAACCTACCAATGTATTGGCTACTAATGAACTTATCATTTTACCAGACATACGTGCGTCACGACCAATAACTACAGTCAATTTCTGCTTATTTTTATTCCTTCTAATAAGCCAAGTTCCATAAGCTGACGCAAATTTTACTGCGTCTATTGGAGTTAAGTTATTTCCAATTTGTCCGCCTATTGTTCCTCTTATTCCTGATATAGATTTTATTAATGTCATAAATTATATTATTTTACACAAAGATATATTTTTACAATTTTATGAGCCATAAAAAAACCGTTAATTTCTTAACGGTTTTTAAATAAATATATATAAACGATCAGTGATTATTTACCACTTTCCATTTTATCTTTCAGCGCTTGTAAAGCATCATTTGTATCTCCTAATGTAGTTTTCTCTGCATCATTAGATTTTTTTGTTGCTGCTTTAATATTTCTTTGCTCTTCTGCTCTGAATATTGCTGAGTGAGAAATTACCAATCTTCTGTATTCTTTGTTAAATTCTAAAACTTTAAAGTTTACAGTATCGTTTTTGGCGATTTTCCCTCCTTCTTCTTTATCCATGTGACGACCTGGAACAAATGCTTCAAGACCTTCTTCTAAAGTTACTATTGCACCTTTATCAGTTGTCTCTTTTACAGTTCCTTCGTGTACTGAATCGATTGTGTATTTAGTTTCATAAGTATCCCAAGGGTTTTCTTGAGTTTGTTTATGACCTAAATTCAATTTACGTCCTTCAACATCTAATTCTAATACTTGCACTTTTAATGTATCACCTACTGAAGTAAAATCAGATGGATGCTTCACTTTCGTAGTCCAAGATAAATCAGAAATATAAACTAAACCATCAATTCCTTCTTCTAACTCTACAAATACACCAAAGTTTGTGTAATTTCTTACAGTTCCTTCATGTGTAGATCCTACAGGATATTTCTTCGTAATATCAGTCCAAGGATCTGGATGTAATTGTTTCATACCAAGAGACATTTTACGGTCTTCACGATCTAAAGTTAAAATTTGAGCTTTCACTACATCTCCAACTTTCACAAAATCTTGAGCAGAACGTAAATGCGTTGACCAAGACATTTCTGATACGTGTACTAATCCTTCAACTCCAGTATTTACTTCAACAAATGCACCGTAATCTGCAATAACAACTACTTTACCTTCAATTTCATCACCTACTTTTAGTTTTTCATCTAAAGCTTCCCAAGGATGAGCACTTAATTGTTTTAATCCTAATTGAATTCTTGTTTTCTGATCATCAAAATCAAGAATTACAACATTTATTGTTTGATCTAATTCTAAAATTTCACTTGGATGATTAATTCTACTCCAAGATAAATCTGTAATATGTACTAATCCATCAACACCACCTAAATCAACAAAAACACCATAAGAAGTGATGTTTTTAACAATACCTTCTAAGATTTGTCCTTTTTCTAATTTACCGATGATTTCTTTTTTCTGTAATTCAATATCTGCTTCAATCAATGCTTTGTGAGAAACTACAACATTTTTAAATTCGTGGTTGATTTTCACAACTTTGAATTCCATTGTTTTTTCTACATATTGATCGTAATCTCTAATTGGTTTTACATCAATTTGAGATCCTGGTAAAAATGCTTCGATTCCAAAAACATCAACAATCATTCCTCCACGAGTTCTACATTTTACAAATCCGTTTACAATTTCACCTGATTCGTGCGCAGCATTTACTCTATCCCAAGCCTTAATTACTCTTGCTTTTTTGTGTGATAATACTAATTGACCAGAAGCATCTTCTCTTTTATCAACCAATACTTCAACTGTATCTCCAACTGATAATCCTTGATTATATCTAAATTCATTAAGTGAAATTACACCTTCTGATTTTGAATTGATATCAATAATTGCTTCACGTTCTGTAAGTCTTACAACTGTTCCTTCAATTACTTCTCTTTCTGTTACAAATCCTAAAGTTCCTACTAAAGCATCTTCAAAAGCCTTTAATTTTGCATCATCAACTTCTTCAATACCTTCCTCATATTTATGCCAATCAAAGTTTGCTAAAAATTCTTCAGGAGTAGCAGTAGTATTTTCTTCTTCTTCTACTAAATCTAATTTTTCTTCTACAACTTCTTCAATCAATTCTTCTTTTGCTTCTACAACAACGTCTTCATCAATTGTAATAACTTCAATTTCTTCTTTTACCTCTTCAACAACTTCTTTTTTAGCCTCTTTTTTTACTTTCTTTTCTTTTTTAGGCGCTTCAGCAACTTTTTCTTCTGATTTCTCTTCAGTAGCGTAAACTGATTGCATTCCTAAATCTTCAACTAAAATAGTATAGAAAATTGCTCTGTATTTGTTTCTGTTAGATTTTCCAATTTTTTCAATTGCAGTTTCGATTGCTGCATCTAATGCTTCGCTATCTTCTAAGCCTAGCTTTTTTACTAAAAAGTTTTTCTTAACAGTTGCTAATTCTTTTTTATCAGAACTTGAAACTTTTTCAGCATCTACTTTGTAAATTGATGGACCTAATCCTTTGGTTACTGCAGCAAGTAATTCTGCATTTAATCCTAAACCTAATTTTTCAACCTCACTTTGGTAAAGGTCAATTTTTTCTTGTAATTTTGACATGTGTCAATATTTAAATTGTATCTTGCTGTAATTCAGATTCTTAAGCGATAATCACCTCAAGAGATGTTTATATAAATTTTATCTTTTTTCCTTTCAAAATCTGCTCTCGTTAAAAGGAGTGCAAATTTACAGTTTTTTATTTAATTGAACAAGGAATATTTGAGGGGTTTAAACCCCTTGAAAATAATAAAATCTAATTGTAGATTATCCAATCCAATTTTTAAAGTCTTTTACCTTTTCTCTACTTACAATTATCTCATATTCAGAAAAAGTATTCAGAATAATTTTTAAGCGACTATTGGTATAAGAAATAATATCTTTTATTGAATTTACATTCACGTAAAATTTACGATTCACTCGAAAGAATTTTACAGGATCAAGCAGATCATCTAATTGCTCTAAAGTGCTATCAATTAAATAATCACGATTATCAGAAGTAAAAATATAGGTTCCCTTATTTTCGCTATAAAAACATTCTATATCATCTATAGAAATCATTTTTAAGTGCTGACCAATCTTAATAGTAAAACGTTTTTTGTAATTTTTATCTAAAGGGTTTATTAGCAATTTTCTTATCTGCTCTAAATTAACTTGTAAATTTTGAGGTGTAGATTGCTTGTTTTTAAATTTATCAATTGCTGTTTCTAATTCTTCTTCATCAATTGGTTTTAAAAGATAGTCGATACTATTTAATTTAAAAGCTTTCAAAGCATATTCGTCATAAGCAGTCGTAAAAATTATAGCGCTCTTTACGGCTACTTGTTCAAAAATTTCAAATGAAAGACCATCTGAAAGTTGAATGTCTAACAAGATTAAATCTGGATGTTCGTTTTTTTGAAACCAATTGACCGCTTCTTCAACAGAATGTAACATTACTTGCGCTTCAATATTAATTTCTGCCAACATTCGTTGTAACCTTCTTGCCGATGGCTTTTCGTCTTCTATAATTAGTACGTTCATTTTCTTAATGTTGTTTAAAAAAGTTCCAAATCTCTTGTTCGGAAATTATATCTTGATTTACATATCCTAATTTGAATATTCTTGGATTTCTTTTTGTGTGTGATCCTGGAACTCCATGACCTCCTCCAATTATTTTATACAGTATAACTTGTGGTTTCTCATCTTTAAAATAAGTATGTTTAACAACTCTGCTTCCGTCAGACTTATCAATATTTTCAAGACTTTTAATTTTCGGTAATTTTGTTGTTTGATTTATATTTTTCCAGTGTTCTATTGTATTTGGTGTACTTACAATCTTTCCTCCTTTTGTAAATTTTGGCATTTCTCCGCCTTTAAACGGAACATAATTATCTTGCGTTCCATTCATCAAAAGCATTGGAGTATTTCTTTTTTTTGAGCATTTTTTAGATAGGTTTTCTGGTAAACTTGAAATTATACTTGCAAATGCTGTAAATTTTTCTGGAACTATACAAGCCAATGTTTGCACCATAAATCCACCGTTAGAAATTCCAGCAACATATACTCTATCAGAATTTATACTATATTCTTGTGAAACTTTATCAATCAATTTTGTCAAAAACTTCACATCATCAACATCTTTTTTTGATGCTTTTGAAACTCCACGAGCATCAGCCCAACTTTTATACATTCCGTTTGGAAAAATGGATATAAAACCCTCATTATCTCCAATTTTAGAAAATTTTGTGGATTTTGAATACTTAGTTCCAGTTCCCATTGCTCCGTGTAAAACCATCACAATAGGATAAGAAATAGAATCATTATAATTTTTAGGAAGACGTATAACATAAGTTCTGTTTCTTCCTTCTACCTGTACACTTTCCTCTATATCTTGCTGAGCATCAGCATTAAAAAAGGCGCAACAAATAAAAATAAATATTAAAAAAAACTTCATTTGTTCTGATTTATTCTTCAAAGTTATGCAAATCTTGATCCATATACTCTTTCATTTTTCTTTTTTCCCAATCTTTAGAGAAAAAGATGTTTTTGCCAAATACTCCAAGCCAATGAAAGAATAAACCAATTCCCCAGAAAAATGCTGTTGCAAAATGACCAAATTGAAAGAAACCTTCATCTGAATCAAGGCTTGAATAAATAGGTACCCAAAGAAAAATATTTACTGCTAAATACCAAAATAAATGCCAATAAAATCCTTTGATTGCTTTTACTTTTTTTTGAGCCATTATATAACGCTCTTCTTCAAAATAATCTCGTTCCATATTTTATTTTTTAATAATTATCTTCCTTTTCCATGAGTTCTCTAATCTTACGTTCTTCCCAATCAGAACCATAACCAAATACTGTAAATGCATGTATGATAATACTGATGCTAATGCCGCCAATGGGAAACCAAAACCATTGAAAACCCCAAGAAGTCCTATAGTTAATGAATATTAATAAAGGAATAATAAACAAAGTACTTATAATGTGATAGTAAAATCCTTTGAGTTCTTCTACACGCTTTTTCGCTTTGATATATTTATTGTTTTCTTCTGAATATTGAGTTTTCATAATTATAATTTTTAATGGTTATTATCCTTTTCCATGATTTCTCTAATTTTACGATCTTCCCAATTAGAACCATAGCCAAACACTGTAAATGCTTGAATTACGACTCCTAATCCCCAACCAAACATTGGATAATAAAACCATTTATGATCCCAACTTGTACGGTAATTTATAAATATTAAAAATGGAATCACAACACAATAGGAAATCAAGTTTCCATAAAATGCTTTGATGTCATCTACTCGTTTTTTTGCTCTGATATATTTAGCGCTATCATTTATATAATCTGTTCTCATTGTTTTAATTTTTTGAGTTAATAAAGGTAATTTTACCTTAAAAATGTTATTCTTACTTGATATTTCAACCTTTTCACGAGAAATTAAGCCATATCGTTGATTTATATTTTTTAATCCAACTTTAGTACTTTTCCCTAAGGATGCTTTTAAGTTGATATTATTCTCTACAATCAAAAACCCATGTTGCTCATAAATCCTTATTTCTAATGGGTTGTTAGATGTTATCACATTGTGCTTCACTGCATTTTCTAACAATAACTGCAATGATAAAGGCACAATTTTTAACTCAGGATTGCTTACCGTTTCTGGAATACTAAAATGAACTCCACCTTCAAATCGCATTTTAAGTAATTCCATATACGACTTTGCAAATTTTAATTCTTCTTCAAGAGGAATTAAATCCTTATCCTTTTGCTCCAATACATATCGATATACTTTAGAGAGTTTGGTTGTAAATTTTTCTGCTTGTTTTGGATTTTCGCCAATTAAAGAAGTCAAAACATTCAAACTATTGAACAAAAAATGTGGATCTAATTGGTTTTTGAGAGATTCAAATTTTGCTGTTTGATTTTTAGCAACAATCTGTGATTCTTTTACTTTGTTTTGTTGGTACTTATTGTAAAAATAAATAAAATGAAAAATAACAAGCATCGTTAATGTAATCCATATTCCAAATTTATATTGACCAATTTCTTGGCTTTCCATAAACGTTTGATATGACTGACCAAAAACAATTACATTGGTAAACATGTTTAAGAAAAATAAAGCAATCAAAGTCAAAACAACAGAACCAATAATGCCAATAATTATTCTTTTTATAGATTCATTTGCTTTCCAAGTTTGTTTTTCTAAATATCCAAAATAAGACATATTTAAAGTTCCTATCACAAAAGAATATAACTGATACAATCCAAAACTAGTTAATAGTTCATTGGTGGTCTTGAAGTTAAATCCTTCATAAATCCCATTTCCTACAAAAAAAATGATAGTTCCAATTCCAAAAAGGATTAATACATTTTTTAGTAGTTTATTCATTTTGACTTGTTTTTTATGAGTTAGAATTAATCTCTATTGTCTATTTACAATCAATCAATGCTCCTTCTGCTTGATCTTTTCCCCAATTTGGATGAAAAGGTGTCTTTGGCTCAAATGTAGCAAAAAGATTGATAGATTTTTCTATGTCTTTACAAAATGATGCTGTGTCTTGTCCAAAAAATTGTGCACCTCCAATATCCCATCGTGCTTTACTATACATAACTCTTGGGTTATTTGGTGCAATTGCCAACGCCTTAGAGTATAATCTTATAACTTTTCCTGACAAAGTCATTCCGTAAGTTGCACCGTCATAAGCAACCCAAGCAGTATGTAACAATGCTTGCATTACCATAATTTCTGGGTTGTTCTTCGAAATTGCTGTAGCAGCATCCAATGATTCTTGTGCTTTATTTAATTGCGCTGTCAATTTTTCTTTATCTCTCTCGCCAAAACTTCTTGTAATGTTTACTTGAGCAGCATAATAACTTGGCAGCCAATTATCTTTTTCTGCTGATGAAATACGTTCAAATAAATTGATTGCTTCTGTTGGTTTGTTTTGCCCCCAAAGTTGAAACGCTTCTTGCATTCCTTTTTCATATTTTGATTGTGCTGTTGTGCTTATCGAAATTAAGACTACTAAAATGGTTATTAATTTTTTCATGATTATTTTAATTTTAAAGTTAATATTGTTTGTTATTTACACTACAAATATCCTGTAGTTTATTCTGTTTTAAAAAAGCGAATTACTGAATTGTTGATTTATTAGGATGAAATGTAGATTCCTATAAATTATCTAACTGATTGTCTGTTTTGTTATCGCTAATTGTCCAAAAGAAACCTATAAAAAAGAAACTATCTGCTGCTGGTCGCAATGCTCTTCTATCAAAATCTCCATTCATATTTGGAGTATTTGCATATTGATATCCATTGATGTTCTTACTTCCCAAAGCATTGTTTACTGACAAGTATAATATCTTTTGTGGACTTAATAAATACGCCCAATTTAAACTCAAACTATTGTATGGCTTTGCTTTCTGATTTAAAAAACCAACTTCATTAGGATTCGTATATGGTCGTCCTGATGCAAATGTATAACTTAACCCAACTTGGCTTTTCCAATCTTCAATCCAATATTTTCCAACAACAGATAGATTATGCTTATTTACAAAATTTGGCTGTGCTTGATTTTGATAATTTTTATAATCACGCTTGGTATCTAAATAAGAGTAACTCACCCAATAATCAATGTTTTTAATACTTTTATTATCTCTCCAAAACAAGTCTAACCCTTTAGCATATCCAAATCCTTTGTTATTGTAATTTGTATCGAAACTAGCAAAATCAGCATCGTATTTTACCAAATTGTTATACTTCTTGTAATATGTTTCTGCTCTAAATATTTTCCCTTCTTTGTTATATTGATAATTCAAAATATAATGTTGCGTACTCTGTGGTTTTAAATCTTGATTAAATTTTAAAATAGTACTTGTTGGATTTTGATAAAAATCTCCATAAGCCAATGAAACCTGACTGTTATTCGCTGTTTTATAAGCCAATGAAACTCTTGGTGCAATTGAAAAATCTTTTAACAATTCACTATATTCTCCACGCACACCTGCTTTCATAGCCAGTTTTTTAGAGAAAAACATGTCTGCTTCTGTATAAAAAGCACTAATGTTATTTTTAAATCCATAATCAATTGCTGCAATATTTGTATCCGAATAATTTTCATTAAAATCTGTAATAAAATACTCTGCTCCAAAATTTAGTTTAAAGCGATTGCTAAAATGACGTTTGAATTTTAATTTTAGATGTGCCGAATTTTCTGTATCAATAATATCACTATCAATAACTTTGATACTGTTTTTAGCATGCGTATAACTCAATCCGCTAAAAACAGACCAATTATCATCCAATACTCCTCGGTACGAACCATTGAAATAAGCATTACTATTTTTAAGTTTAAAATGAACACCTTCACTATAATTAATATCTTCTTGTGTTACTTCAAAATTAGAACTACTAAATGCTGAGTACAACTTCAAAATTCCATTCTCATATTTTTTGCGATATACAGCCTCTCCAGAAATTCCTTCGTATGGTTTTTTCCAATCATTTCTATCAGGAAACAAACCATTATATGGTGCTAAATTGATATAAGAAGCATTTATACTTAATGATTTATCTCCCCATATTTGAGTATTTCCAAGTGAAGCACCAACAGTCATTATACCAATATCAGTTTTTTCTTGAGTAGGTTCATTTACAGTATTCAATAATAAGACACTTGATAATGCTTGACCGTATTCTGCAGAATATCCACCAGTAGAAAATGTCATTCCATCAAATAAAAATGGTGAAAAACGCCCTCGTGTTGGTGTATTATTAGGTGTTGGAGAATATGGTGTGTGCACACGCATATCATCAATAAAAATTTGGGTTTCATCGGCATCACCTCCACGAACAAACAAACGACCATCTTCCGAAACCGTTGAAGTTCCAGGAAGTGTTTGGAACGCACCAATTGGATCACCCAAAGCACTTGCTGTTGTTACAACATCTAGTGGTTTCAAAGCCGTTACCTTACTATTATCTCCTGCTTTAAATGTTCCTGCTGCTATTACAACTGTATCTAATGAGTTGACATCTTCTTTTAATTTTATGATTAAATCTGTCATTTTAGAAATATCAACAATCAATTTAAATGTGTCATACGATATATAAGAAATTGATAATGTTTGTACTCCTTCATCAGTTGTTGTAAATGTAAAGTTCCCATCAAAATCAGTTGTTACGCCATCATACGTTCCTTCTAAAAACACATTGGCACCAACAATTACTTCTCCTTTTTCATCGGTTACTTTTCCGTTAATTATTGTTTGTGAAAACCCTAAAAGCGATACTAAACAGAAGAGTCCTATTAATATAATTCTTACCATAATTGATTTGTTTTAAAATTGGTTGTTTCTAATTATGGTTCAAAAGTCTTGGTTTTATATCGTGTTTGAAATTGTTTGATGACGAACTGTCATTTTTTTGGGATGAATTGTTGATTCTTATTTACTTCAATTTTATTAGTTAGTTTTCCTATATTTACACATAACAAAAAACATCTATGAATTTTGAATTTGAAATATTAAGAGAAAAACCAAAATTTGAAATTATACTCAATAAAGCAAGTTTTGAAATACTCAATTATCAAAATAAGAATGATAATAAAATCTATTTATTTGAACATATAAATTCAATCAATATAGAACGAAAAAGAATAAATTGGCTTGTAACTATATTTGCCTTTATTACTGATATTTTTACTTCAAGCGCAACTGGAGAAATTTATAAGGAAAGGGATAAATTGATTATCGATTACGGAAATAAAAGACATGAAGTATTCTTAACAAATTGTGATATTAACAAAGCAGAAAAAGTTGTAGAAAAAATTACTATAAAAGTAAAATCTCTACAACTTTAATAATTTTTTAAACTGATAGTTTTTAAACCATCTTCAACACATTCTTCTTAAACAATCGCACAGAAATAAAACTTATTACCAATCCAAAGGCAACTAAAACACCCATTTTCGGTAAGATATCTGTCAATGGCAAGTTTCTCCAGAAAATATCATAAAAACCTTGAATTCCCCAATAATTTACAGATATAACTGCTATTTTCTGCATAATTGCAGGCATTACAAATAACGGAATCATACTTCCTCCAATAGCAGACATCAACATAATGATAATTGTACTGTATCCATTTAATTGCTGACGCGTTTTTGCAATAGACACCAAGAATATTCCGAAACTAGATACCGCAAATGCTGTTGCTAATATCATTAAAATAAGTGATGGTAAATCGGTAAAAATTGGCAATCCTAATGCTAACCAAGAGAATACAAACATTACAACCAATTGCAATATTGATAATACCAATGCTGCGCCCATTTTACCAAACAGAATATCGGTTGGTTTTAATGGTGAATACAATAATCGTTTCAAAGTTCCTGATTCTTTTTCGTCTAATAGTCCTCCGCCAATTCCTGCAATACTAAATAACAACATCATAATTGCTGTTCCTGCAACTGCTTGAATCAAGCCTAAGTTTCCTCTCTTTGAACTTTCTTTAATTATTGATGTCATTTTCAATCCCATTCCATCTCCACTCATCATGCCACTCATTTCACTATCACCAGAATCCATATCATTAAATACTTTTTCTTTTACACTCTCTGATGTTCCAGAAAAATTACTATCAAAATAATTGTTCATTTTCGCTTTAACGGCCTTCTCACCTACACTACTCATTAAGTTTTGCATTAAAACACCTTGCAACATTCCCATTTCAATTTCTCGTGTTGCATCGTATTTCAATTCCATTGGTAACTCGTTTCCAGCGTTTATGGAATCTTGAAAACCTTTTTCAAAAATTAAAACACCAACATATTTTCCTTTTCTAACTAAATCTTCTGCTTCAGCAACACTTTTATGGATCAACGTAACTCCTACCAACGAATCTAAATTTGCAATTACTGCTTTTGAATCAATAGAATTATCAACATCGCTTACCAATAACATTATTGGTTTTGACGCACTGCTACTTCCTCCTATTCCACCGAAGGAAAAAGCAAATAATGTGATTAATAATATTGGCAATAAGAATGTTACAAGCACACCTTTTTTATCTGAAAAGAAAATTTTTAAGTCTTTTATAAGTATTGTAAGTATCATAATAGTTTAGTTTATAGTTATTTGTGAGACCTTTCGACTGAACTCAAGGTGACAATAGTTTATTTTTTTACTGCAGACTGAAAACTGCCAACTGAATACTGAATTAGTCTCTTAATTGTTTTCCTGTGAAACTCAAGAAAATGGATTCTAAGTTCACCTTCTTTAATTCTAAATCTTCTATTTTTAAATCAATCGTATTACATGCCGAAATAATTTTAGATAGATCTTTATTCACATCACATTCAATCGTTACTTTTTGATTGTTTTGAGTAATGTTTAGTTTCAATTTCTCTTTTAAACTGTCTAATTGTTCTTTAGAAATACCTTCAAAAGTGATTTCCATTTTTTCTTTAACATTACTTTGTTTTTGCAACTCACTTTGAGTTCCTTGCGCAATGATTTCTCCGTTATCAATAATCGCAATTCGAT
>JAKITY010000022.1 GCA_021647835.1 Flavobacteriaceae bacterium
TTAATTTAACAATCTCTGATATAATAGAATTGCGTTCTATTACAGGTAAATCAAGCAAGTACGTTTTTATTTTTGATAATTCCATAAACAAATATACGAAATTAATACCTATTTTAAACTAGAGCCAGATTTACCTATATAAGATTGACAATCAACACATTAAATTAACGATGTTATCTTTTAACACCTTGTTGGCTTATCCAACGTTGATATTTTGCTGCATTTCGGTTATGTTGCGATAAAGTCTTTGCAAAGGCGTGTTCTCCAAAGTTATCTACATCGACACACATATAATAATAATCATGATTTTGCGGATTTAAAACAGCATTGATAGAAGAAATATCAGGCATTGCGATTGGTCCTGGAGGCAAACCAAGGTTTTTATAAGTATTATATTTAGAGTCTATTTCAAGGTCTTTTAATAAGACACGTTTAATAATAGTATTCTGCCCTAACTTTTGTTTTAAAGCAAATATAATAGTTGGATCTGCTTGTAAAGGCCATTTGTCTCGCAATCGATTTAAATACAATCCTGCAACTTTTGGGCGCTCACTAACACTTGCAGTTTCTTTTTGCACAATAGATGCCAATGTAATGACTTCATTAATCGTTAGATGTTGTTGTTTTGCTTTTTCTTTCCTTATTGATGTCCAGAACCTATTGTATTCATTCAACATTTTATTTCTAAATTTTTCTGCAGATGTATTCCAGTAAACTTGATAACTATTAGGAATATACATTCCAAGAGCAGTTTTTTTAGTAAAGTTATTCTTTTTCAAAAAGGTTTTATCTTTAAGAGTATTTAAAATAGTTATAGAGTCAGGTTCAATTTGCTCAGCAATTCTTCCAGCCAATTTCTCTAGTGTTTCTTGATTGTTGAAAGATAACTTTATAGCAGTTTGATTTCCACTTCGTAATAAATTCACCAAATCATTATTGTTCATTCCTTTTTTTAAATTATATTTTCCCGCTTTGATAACATTTGGATAATTTTTCTTCTCAGCAACCCATTTAAAAGAGTTTGAGTTCTTTAAAAAAGGTGATATTTTTTCAAGAACAGTATTAAAATTTGATTTTGATGGAATATATAATGTTGTATCTCCTTTAATATTAGAAGCGTAAATTTTTGAATAAAAGTTATAAAAGATACTTCCTCCAATAATGAAAAGGAGTGAAATTACTACTAAGATGATTCTTTTTTTAGTCATGTATAAGTTGGTATAGAAGTTCGTTTTTAAATATTCCGTTGCTATAAATCCAATCCTTTTTTACTCCAATTTTACGAAAGCCTTGTTTTTCAAAAAGGAAAATACTTTCAGTATTATCTTCAGTAATATTACAATACACTTGATGTAAATCTAGATGCGTAAACGTATAGTTTATAAGTAATCTTAATGCTTCAGAAGCGTACCCTTTCTTTTCAAATTTCGAATTGATAAGAATGCCAATTCCTGCACGCTTGTGCTTTGGCTCAAAATCAAACAAATCAATCATTCCAACAGAAGTATCTGTGTCGTTTTCAACAATTATCAATCGAAGTTGTTTTACTTGATAGATATCTTGCTGTGCATTTTCAAGATATTGCTGCAATAAATGTTTTGAGAAAGGTTTTTGCGTATTACTGACTTCCCAAAAAGACTCGTCATTTTCTGTTTGAAACAAAAAATCTAAATCTGTTGGTTCTAAAGCTCGTAAATTGATATGTCTTCCTTTAAGAGTTTTCATATTTTATACGTTCCTTCAAATACAAAAGTTGCTTTTCCTGTCAAAAACACTTCTTTATAAATACCATTTTCTTTAGTAAAACTCACAGATAATTTTCCGCCAAGTGTTTTTAGATAAATTTCATTTTCTGATGATTTTTCAGCAACGTTTGCCGCTATTGCAACGGCAACAACTCCAGTTCCGCAACTCAACGTTTCATCTTCAACTCCACGTTCATAAGTGCGTACTTTAAAAGTATTGTTGTCAATTTGTTCAACAAAATTCACATTTGTACCTTCTTTAAAATACGGAGCGCCAATTCTAATGCTTCTTCCTTTGGTTTTTACATCAACTTTAGAAACATCATTAGTGAATGCTACATAATGAGGAGATCCTGTGTTTAAAAATAAGTGTGAATCATAATTTTGAACAGCATCAATATCAATCATTTGAAGACTTACAAGGTTGTCGTTTATTGTTGCATGATGAATTCCGTCAATGGCTGTAAATGTAGTTGTATCAGAAATAATTTTTAATTTTTTTGCAAATGCTACTATGCATCTTCCACCATTTCCACACATCGTACTTTCATTTCCATCAGCATTAAAATAAATCATTTTAAAGTCTGCTGTGTTAGAATTTTCTAATAATATCAATCCATCAGCGCCAATTCCAAAGCGCCTATCGCATAGTTTGTTGATGAGTTGAGTGTTAGATTTTGGAAAATGATTGTCACGATTGTCAATCATAATAAAATCATTTCCTGTTCCTTGATATTTGTAAAATTGGATTTTCATTGATACAAAAATACCATTCCTAACTCGTAATTCATAATTCTCAATTCGTAATTAATTATTTGTGTTAAAATTCCGTTAATCTGTTTTAAAGAGTACAATAAATTTATAATTTTGAGTGTTCAATTAATAATAAAAATATATTTATCATGAAAAAAATCTTCAGTCTATTATTCGTTTCAGCACTTGGAGGTGCATTAACGCTTGGTGCGTATAAATTGTTTGTTGAGAAACCTCAAGTTGTGTATGAGCATCAGCAAGAAAACGGATTGAAAAATGTACAGGCAAATTTTGTGAATGCTCCAAATTTTGCTGCAGAAATAACCGATTTTACTGACGCTTCAGAGAAGACATTAGATGCCGTTGTGCATGTAAAGAATAGATCTATTTATACGCCACAAATGACGATGCAAGATATGTTTTATGGGAGAAATCAAGGGCAACAGCGTGTGCAAATAGGAACAGGAAGTGGTGTTATTATATCTTCGGATGGTTATATTATTACAAACAATCATGTGATAAATGGCGCAAATGAAATTGAGATTGTATTAAATAATAAGAAGACCTACGATGCAGAGTTAATAGGTACAGACGCTACAAATGATATTGCGTTGGTTAAAATTGATGCTAAAGACTTACCATATGTAACTTTTGGAGATTCTGACAACACAAAAGTTGGAGAATGGGTTTTGGCAGTAGGTAACCCTTTTAATTTAACTGCAACAGTTACCGCAGGAATTATTAGTGCTAAAGGAAGAGATTTGGCAAGTAATAACAATAATAAAATAGAGTCTTATATTCAGACCGATGCCGTTGTAAATCCTGGAAATAGTGGAGGAGCATTGGTAAATACTCGTGGTGAATTGATAGGAATCAATACAATGATTACTTCAACAACGGGATCATATATAGGGTATTCGTTTGCAGTGCCATCAAATATTGCCAAGAAAGTTGTTGAAGATATTATGGAGTACGGCAATGTGCAACGTGCTTTTATTGGAATTAATTATAGAGAATTAAATGGTGCTAATTATAAAGATTTTAATGTTTCAGAAACTGAAGGTGTTATAATAACCAATGTATTGGCTGAAAGTGGTGCTTCAAAAGCAGGAGTTAAAGAAAACGATATTATTGTAAGAGCAAACAATGTAAAAATAGGAACATTTGCAGATTTAAATGGTTTTTTAAACACCAAACGCCCTGATGATGTTGTTGATTTTACGATTGTAAGAAATGGCAGTGAGCGATTGATTCCTGTGAAATTATATAAAAATGTTACCACAACTGTAAATCAGTTAGGATTGAACCTTGAAAATTTAAAACCATCGGAGTTAAAAAAATATAGTTTAAAACAAGGTGTGAAAATAAGTAACATCAATAATGAAAAGTTAGAATATCTTGGGTTAAAACGAGGTCAAATCATTACAAGTATTAATGGTCAAAAGATTAATAATGTAAATGATGTCAATAATATTATGGCATCAATAAATAAAAGTAGCCGACTGTTGGTTGAAATATTGACAGAAGAAGGTGTGCGAGAGCGATATATTTTTAATTAGATAGAAAATTCAATGTTTTTCCAATCTACGAAAGTAGAAATCTAAAAAAGAATATATAATAAATCCGACACTATGTGTCGGATTTATTATTCTAAAAAAAATCAACTATAACGTTTAAGTTTTATACATTTGCACAAAATTTATAACACAATGGCTGAAAACATCTATGAACAGGAACTAACTTTTCAAACAGATAGACGTAGAGCGTCTGTTGAATTTATCAAATTGATTAGTGATTTATGGTATGATGATACTGTTGAATTAATTCTTTTTAGAAATCAACTAATTGATAGGAACGTTAGTGAAATCTTAAATTTACTAGAATATGCAACAGAATTTGTTGGAAAATCAATTTCTATTTTCGATGCAGTTGAAGTTGCACGAACCTTAAAACAATTAAGTTTACCTCCTTCAAAGTTAGATGTTGGAAAATTAGTGTATGAATATCAATTAGATGACGAGGATAATATACATAGGTTTTTGAGTTCCAAATTAAAAGGGGCAAGCGCAGTAGAGTCTATAGAACCAAAGGATATTATATTATATGGTTTTGGAAGAATTGGACGTTTGGTAGCACGTGAATTGATGACAAAAACAGGAAAAGGGAAGCAAATGCGTTTACGTGCAATTGTAACAAGAGGAACTGTTGATCAAACAGTGTTAGAGAAAAGAGCATCGCTATTAAAAAGCGATTCAGTTCATGGAGATTTTTCTGGAACTGTACGAGTTGATGCTGAAAATAAAGCATTAATTATAAACGGAACAACCGTTCATGTAATTTCTGCGAATGCTCCAGAAGATATAGATTATAAACAATATGGAATTGACAATGCTTTGGTGATTGATAATACAGGTGCATTTAGAGATAAAGAAGCTTTGAGTCGCCATTTAATAGCTAAAGGAGTTGACAAAGTATTGTTAACTGCTCCAGGGAAAGAAGTTCCAAATATTGTATATGGTGTAAATAACCTCGAATATACTTCAGATGATATTAATATATTTTCTGCTGCATCATGCACAACCAATGCAATAGCGCCAATATTAAAAGTAGTAGAAGATAGTTTTGGTGTTAAAAGCGGACATTTAGAAACAATACACGCTTATACCAATGATCAAAATTTGGTTGACAATATGCACAAAAAATATCGTAGAGGTAGAGCAGCAGCACTAAATATGGTAATTACAGAAACTGGTGCAGGAAAAGCAGTTGCAAAAGCATTACCAAGTTTAGAAGGGAAGTTAACTTCAAATGCAATTAGAGTTCCAGTGCCAAATGGTTCATTAGCAATTTTAAATTTGCAGTTAGATAAACCAGTAAGCATAGAAGCAATGAATAATGTAATGCGAAAATATGCCTTAGAAGGCCGTTTGGTTGAGCAAATTAAATATTCGTTGGACAACGAGTTGGTATCTTCTGATATTGTAGGCTCATCTGCTCCAGCAATTTACGACAGTAAAGCAACAATTTCTACTGAAGATGGTAAAACAGTTGTACTATATATTTGGTATGATAACGAATATGGTTATAGCCACCAAGTAATAAGGCTAGCAAGACAAATAGCGAAAGTAAAACGATTTACGTATTATTAGAAGACAGGAGTCTATGCAAAACAGGTGCCTTTAAAAGAGAAAGTTTAAAAAATTCGAAATTTTAACTTCGTATTTTTCGTTTGAAATAAAACAGTTTTGAAACTTGACTTTCTCATTTATTTTGACTAACTTTTCCTATCGAACGACAACGCTCATTAAAACGAAGCGTTTTCTTCAACGTATGCCCAATTAAAAAAAACGAAAATCCTGCTGAAAAGAAAAAGCCACCACACAAAATGCACATTTGGTTTTTTCCAACGCTCGAAAATCCAACCCTAAAAAACCAAAAGAGCATTTTCTTGCCAACGCTTCCAAAAAACTACAACAAATAATAAAATAAATCATCTCTAAAAAAGAGATGTTAAATAAATTATATTATTTTTGATTCTTGTAATTAATTCAAGCAAAATGAATAGAATTAAAGAAGTATTGGAAGAAAAAGGAATTAAACAAAAGTGGCTTGCCGAAAAACTCGGAAAGAGTTACAATATGGTAAATTCCTATGTGCAAAACAGAAAGCAACCAAGATTGGAAGTTCTTTACAAAATTGCGAAAATACTTCAAGTAAATGCAAAAGACTTATTGATAGATAGCGAAAATATAAAAGGGTAAACAATATGAGCAAAGAACAAAGAATTACAGGAAATATAACGCCACCAAACAAAGATTTGGAAACCCTAAAAAAACATTTTCCGCAATGTTTTGACAAAAGTGGAAACCTTGATTTTGAAAAATTAAAAAAACAACTTTCAAAAAACGAAATAAATTTTTCAAAAGAAAGTTACGGTATGGATTGGCTCGGAAAATCGTACGCTCGACTGCTAGCAACAGACGAAACCACTACGCTATTAAAAGAAGACGAAACTTTTAACCAAAAAAAAGAAAACGCAACCTCTGAAAACCTACTCATAAAAGGCGATAATTTAGAAGTGCTAAAGCATTTAAGTAACGCCTATTACGAAAAAATAAAAATGATATACATTGACCCACCTTACAACACAGGTAGTGATGGTTTTGTATATCAAGACGACCGAAAATTTACAGCACAAGAACTACAAGAATTAGCAGGTGTTAGTGAAGAACGTGCCAAACGCATTTTAGACTTTACCCAAAGTAACAGCAATTCTCATTCTGCTTGGTTAACTTTTATATATCCAAGACTTTATATTGCCAAACAATTACTAAAAGAAGATGGTGCTATTTTTGTTTCAATTGATGATAATGAAATTGCCCAATTAAAATTGTTATTAGATGAAATATTTGGTGAAGAAAATTTTGTAGGAGAAATACCTACAATAATGAATTTAAAAGGAAATCAAGATAGTTTTGGGTTTGCTGAAACTCACGAGTATTTTTTAGTTTATTCAAAAAATAAAGACAAAACTATATTGAATAAATTTAATATAGATGAAGAAGCATTATTGAAAAAATGGAAAGAAGACGAATATGGCTTATATAAAGTAGCAGATAATTTAAGAGCAACTGGAGAAAATGCACCAAGAGAAAAAAGACAAAATTTATGGCATCCAATCTTTTTAAATGAAGAAACTAAAAACTTCTACGTAACGAATGACAATAAACCTATAAACAAAAGTGACATAATAATTTTTCCAATTAATCCTGAAGGTGAAGAATTATCTTGGTATTGGGGAAAGAGTACATTTCGGAAGAAAAAACATAATTTAATTCTTAATAGAACAAAAAATGGATGGCAATTTTACAGAAAACAAAGACCAGATATTGGAGATATTCCTACAAAAAAGCCAAAATCATTTTTTTACAAATCAGATTACAGTACAAGTACAGCCACCACACAACTAAAAAAAATATTCAACAAAAAAGTTTTTAAAGGCCCAAAACCAGTTCCCTTTATAATGGATTTAGTAATTATAGGAATGAGTCAAGAAGATTTAATTCTCGATTTTTTCGCAGGTTCAGGAACAACAGGAGATGCCATAATGCAACTCAATACAGAAGATGGTGGGAATAGAAAATATATACTCGTACAACTACCAGAACTTATTGACAAAAAGAATAATAAAACGGCTTACGACTTTGTAAAAGATGAGTTAAAAGTAGAAGAACCAACTATTTTTGAAATAACAAAAGAACGTCTTATACGTGCTTCTAAAAAAATACAAGAAGAAAACCTTGCCCTGAGCGGAGTCGAAGAGAAAGACAAAGATTTATCAAATCAAGATTTAGGTTTCAAAATATTTGAAACAATGCCAATATGGGAAGATTACAATTTTGAAGTAGACGAATTGGATGCACAGCAAATGCTGCTTTTTGATGAAAGTAAACTTACCAAAGAAGATATAAAAGCCTTATTGGTTACTTGGAAAACCTATGATGGTGTACCACTTACAGAAAGTCTGCAAGAAATAGATTTAACAGGTTACACAGCAAATTACAGTAATGGTAAGTTGTATTTAATGGATAAAGGATTTAAAACTAAAAACTTAAAAGCATTATTAGAAAAAATAGATAGCGATAAAGACTTTAATCCAACAACTATAATTGCGTTTGGTTATCATTTTGAAAGTAAAAACTTGCGTGAAATTAGCGAAAACATTAAGTCTTATACCAATAAAAAGAGTATTGATATTGACTTTATAACACGGTATTAATATGGAAAAAGAGCATAAAAAACCGATTATTTATCAAGCAAAAGATGGTGCTATTGAATTACAACAAGATTTTGATAATCAGACATTTTGGGCAACGCAAAAACAAATTTCAAAAGTGTTTGATGTTAATATTCCAGCCATAAATAAACATATAAAAAATATTTTAAAAGGAGAAGAACTTGACAATTCAACTATTTCCATTTTGGAAACAGTTCAAAAAGAAGGGAAAAGAAAAGTTGTAAGAAAAATAGAACATTATAATTTAGATATGATGATTTCTATTGGCTACCGTGTAAATTCTAAAAACGCAACAAAATTTAGAATTTGGGCAACAAAAACATTAAAACAACACATTACGCAAGGTTATACCATTAATCAAAAAATATTAGAAAAAAATAAGGATTTATTTTTAAAAACATTAAATGATTTAAAAATTCTTACGCAAAACAATACAAATATAGATACAAAAAATGTTCTTACGCTTGTACAATCATTTTCCAACACTTTTTTTAATTTAGAAAGTTACGATAAAAATATTTTTCCGAAAAGTGGAGTCATAAAAGAAATAAAAGCAACTGGAAAAGAGTTGCAACAAGATTTACAAGTACTTAAAACCGAACTCATAAAAAAAGGAGAGGCAACACAACTCTTTGCACAAGAAAAAAGAGAAGGAAGTTTGGTAGGAATTTTCGGAACTGTTTTTCAATCTGTTTTTGGGCAAGACGCTTATCCAACAATTGAAGAAAAAGCATCTCATTTATTGTATTTTATTGTAAAAAACCATCCGTTTAATGATGGCAATAAACGCAGTGGTGCATTTGCATTTATTTGGCTATTACAAAAAGCAAACTATGATTATAAAAATAAAATTAATCCCGAAACACTTACTACGCTTACACTACTAATCGCCATATCATCACCAGAAGAGAAAGATAAAATGATTGGTTTAATTACATTATTGCTAAAAAACTAACTATGAAAGGATTTAATTTTGAAAAAAATCTACAGCATCAAACACAAGCGGTAGAAAGTGCTGTTTCCGTTTTTAAAGATTTAGAAATTCATTCGGTAATTCAAACAGATAAACAATACATAAACCCTGTGTATAACAACATTACAAGACAAGGAAAAGTTTTTGATAATCACTATTTGCCCTTTGGAAGGTTTCGGGAAAACATTGCTTCTAAACAAAAAGATAATGGTATTGAGGAAAACATAAAAGGAAGAAGCAACATCATAGATATTATGATGGAAACAGGAACAGGAAAAACCTATACTTATACCAAAACCATTTTTGAACTCAATAAAAATTATGGCCTTTTCAAATTCATTGTCATTGTACCTACACTTTCTATTAAAGCAGGAACAATAAATTTTTTAAAGAGTGATAGTGCAAGAAGTCATTTTAAAGAGCAATATGGTAAAACCATTAAATTACATATTGTAGAAAGTAAAAAAGGAGGCAAAAACAAAAAATCGTTTATGCCACCTGCTGTAAATAGTTTTGTAAATGCAGGTGTTTATGAAAAAACCAGTATTCAAGTACTAGTTATCAATGCAGGAATGATAAACTCTGAAACAATGCGAAAGAGTTTTGATAAAGGAATATTTGATAAACATACCGTTCCTTTTAAAGCAATTTCGGCTGTTAATCCTTTTTTAATTATTGATGAACCACACAAATTTTCAAAAGCAAAAAAAACTTGGGAAAATATTCAAAAAATGAATCCTCAATTTATTTTGCGTTATGGTGCGACATTTCCCGAAAAAGAAATAAAAGTTAAAAACGAATTTGGAAAATTAGTAAAACAAAAAGCAAAAGATTACCATAATTTAATTTATACTTTAACGGCTGTTGATTCTTTTAATCGTAATTTAGTAAAAGGCGTAATTGGTCATATTACAGAGTTTGAAAGTGGTAAAAATGCCATTGTAAAATTGAATAATACAAACGGAACAGAAGCCACTTTTGAACTATTAGATGAAGGTAAAAAGCAAACCTTTAAATTGACTAAAAAAGAAAATTTACAAAGGGTACATCCAGCAATGGAAGATTTGTATGTAGAAAGTTTAAATAAAAGTAAAGTTGTTTTATCTAACGGTATTGAATTATCAAAAGGAGATAAACTAAACCCTTATTCTTATGCAGAAAAACTGCAAGAAATAATGATTCAAAAAACCATAAAAAGTCATTTTGAAAATGAAAAAGAACTACTTACAAGAAATGTAAAGATTAAACCACTTACACTTTTTTTTATTGACAACATTGAAGAATACAGAAACGAAAATGGTTATTTAAGAACAACTATTGAACGTTTAATAAAAGTAGAAGTTAAAACCTTACTTAAAACAGAAAAAAATAAATTTTACAAAACATATCTTGAAAAAACATTGCAAGATATAAGTCTTACACACGGAGGATATTTTTCAAAAGACAATTCTGAAAAAGATGAAGCCATAGAAAAAGAGATAAACGAAATATTACACGATAAACAAGCAATGTTAAGTTTAGATAATCCAAGACGTTTTATTTTTTCTAAATGGACTTTGCGTGAAGGTTGGGATAACCCTAATGTTTTTCAAATCTGCAAATTAAGAAGTAGCGGTAGCGATATTTCAAAACTGCAAGAAGTTGGTAGAGGTTTAAGGCTTCCTGTAAACGAATACGGAAATAGAGTAAAAGACGAGCAGTTTTACCTAAACTACTTTGTAGATTTTACAGAAAGTGATTTTGTAGATAAATTAGTAAATGAAATTAACGAAAAATCAGGTGCTATTTCAATTGAAGATATTCCAGAAAAGCTTCATCCAAAAATGATTCAACAGATAGTGGATAAATACAATATTGAAGAAGACCAATTATTAGAAAAATTGGATGAATTAGATTTAATTAAAAGAAACAATGATTTTAAAGAAGGCGGTTTTGATTTTATTAAACAAAATTATCCTAAAATATTTGAAGGAGTTGGTTCTAATAAAGTGAGAAAATCTACCGACAAGAAAAAGCAAGTAAGCATTAGAACAGAGAAATATACAGAATTAAAAGAATTGTGGGAGAAATTAAATGAAAAAGTAATTTTAGAATACAAATTTGAAACAGAAGATACATTCAAAAAAATGTTTGTGAATTTCTTAAATGAGCAAAAAGGAAACTTTACGATTGAAGGCATAAAAGAAAGAACCGCACAGATTGAAATAACGGATAACATTGCAGGAGTTAAAGAAGAACAAGCAATTTACGGAAATGAAATAACACCAATTTCTACAATGAAATATAGTGATTTCTTAAAAGAATTAGCGAAAGTTCTAAACATTAATATAAAAACCTTAAATAGTTCTTTTATTGATTCTGATGTGGATATAAATAAATTCCTAAACATTGCCACAGTTCGTATTATTAAGCAAAAATTTGAAAATTATTTAATGTACAATGCTATTGATAAATTTGGTATTGAATATCAAAAAGTAAGTAATGAAATTCATCCAACAAAATTCACAGATGAAAAAGGAAATGTATTAAAAGAAATTTCTGCATCTGACGTTGGAGTAATGTATTCAGAAAACAAAGTTGCCGACAATTATTTATTAGATGAATTGTTCTACGATTCTGAATTAGAAAAGAAGAATATTGAGCAAAATTTGAAAGAAGTAGTTGTTTTTTCTAAAATACCTAAAAACTCAATTAAAATACCAGTTGCAGGAGGAAAAAGTTACTCACCAGATTTTGCTTACGTTTTGAACTATGAGGACAAATCGAAAAAATTGTACTTTGTTGTGGAAACAAAAAACACAAGTGAAGAAAGTTTGAGAAATGAAGAAAAGCAGAAAATAAAACACGCAGAAAAGTTTTTTGGAGACACAATTAAGATTAAGTTTAGAAAACAGTTTAGTAATAAGAAAAGAGAAAACTTAATACGTGAAATAACAGATGAGAAATAGCCAACGCTCAATCCAAAATTGCAAAAGAGTATGTCTTGCCAACGCTACAAACAGTACGAAAAAATGAAAAAAGGGCATAACAAAGTGTATAAATCATTGGGCAATAAGTGATTAAATCAATGTTAGTACTTTTATATAAAGATAGTAATAAACTGAAAAAGAAGTGCTTTTAAACGCCCAACGCTTCATACACAAACCGATAAAGAAAATTATACAAATATGCGCTAATTCTGCTTATTTTTTAGTTTTCAGATACAGATTCTCCACTTTTTCTCTCGCCCAAGGAGTTCTTCTCAAAAATTTTAAACTAGATTTTATGGTAGGGTTATTATTAAAAGAATTGATTTTAATACGTTCTCCTAACTCTTTCCAGCCATAAGTTGAAACCAAAAATTGTACGATTTCGGTAAGTTTTACGCCATGTAAAGGATTATTAGGTTGTTCTTGACTCATGCGCAAAAATAACCTATTAAATTCTTTTTTTATCTATATAATGTGCAATTCCTGCGAATAAAAAATAAAAGAATAAAGCAGAAATAGTTAAAGAAATAATTTCGTCACTCTGTGGTAGTACATATAGATTCAAGTAACTTATGGCGATTAAGAAAATCACAAAAAGAGAACTGACATATTTCCCTACTTTTGAAATGGCTTTTGTTTTCTTTAGGTAATAAACCAAACCGTAAAATAATAAAATTGCTTCAGTAAAGAAGGATAAAAATTTATTTCCCCACATACCAAAACCATATTTTGGCTCACCATTAATAAGTGGTAAATCTGGTACATGCATAAGTAAATCTGCAAACCAATGCGATAAAACTGCCAATGCCATTACAAATGCAATAGTTATTTTATTTACTTTGTCTTTTGCAAAGATAAAATAATACAACGCAAAAAAGAGGCAAGCCCAAAGAACAGTTCCTAACAAACCGTGCGTAAACGGATAGAAATCCATATTAAAATTATTGGTTTGAGTGAAACCTTTTACAAATTTTAAGTTTTCAATTCCTGCAAGTACAAATGGGAAAAAGAGAATATCAACAAATTGTGTAGCGATAAAGAGCATTCCTAAAGAAGCTCCTTTTTCTTTTCCTTTTAATGCAAATGCGACTGCATAATGACCTATAAACATAGTGTAGAGTTAAACAATTTTTTTGTAAAGATATAAAAATTAAATTGTTTTAGCGTTGGAAATTTTTTTCCGTATTTTTATGCGAGAAT
Source organism: Flavobacteriaceae bacterium (assembly GCA_021647835.1). Taxonomy (GTDB): domain Bacteria; phylum Bacteroidota; class Bacteroidia; order Flavobacteriales; family Flavobacteriaceae; genus Urechidicola. The sequence continues at coordinate 13,438 of JAKITY010000022.1, forward strand.
TTAAGATTGGATGAATCAAGATATTTTAGAAATAATTACACAATTACGAGAAGAATTACGCCAACATAATTATAACTATTATGTGTTGGATAACGTTGCTATTTCTGATTATGATTTTGATATAAAACTTAATAAATTACAAGCCTTAGAAGAGCAATATCCACAATATTTTGATACTACTTCACCAACGCAACGTGTTGGAGGAGAAATCACCAAAAACTTTAGGACGATTACTCATGAAAATAGAATGTATTCGTTAGATAATTCGTATTCAAAAGAAGATTTATTTGATTGGGAAAAGAGAATCCAAAAAAATCTTGGGACAGAAAACACCGAATATACTTGTGAATTGAAGTATGATGGAGCATCAATCAATTTAAGTTATAAAAATGGAAAATTGATAAGTGCGGTAACTCGTGGCGATGGTTTTAAAGGTGATGATGTGACTGCGAATATCAAGACTATCAAGTCGATTCCGTTGCAATTAAAAGGTCAATTTTTAGATTCTTTTGAAATTCGTGGAGAAATTATTTTACCTTTAGATGGTTTTAATAAGATGAATGAAGAGCGTATTGCAGTAGGAGAAGACCCATATAGAAACCCTAGGAATACTGCAAGCGGAAGCCTAAAATTGCAAGACAGTGTTGAGGTTGCTAAACGACCGTTGGATTGTCTGTTATACCATGTAGTTGCAAATAAAATTCCTTTTGAAACACATTTTGAAACGTTGGAAAAAGCACGAAAAGTTGGCTTTAAAATTCCAAAAGCAATCAAAGTATGCAAAAGTATAGATGCCGTTTTTGAATTTATTAATTTTTGGGATACCGAACGACATAATTTACCTTATGAAACCGATGGAATTGTAATAAAAGTAAATAATTTACATCAGCAAGATGAGTTAGGTTTCACAGAAAAAGCACCTCGTTGGGCAATAGCTTATAAGTTTAAAGCCGAGCAAGAATCTACAGTTTTAAACGAAATTACCTATCAAGTAGGAAGAACTGGAGCGATAACTCCTGTTGCAAACTTAGGGCCAGTACAATTGGCAGGAACGACTGTAAAGCGCGCATCTTTACATAATGCCGATCAAATAGAGAAATTAGATATTCGAGAAAGAGATACTGTTTTTGTTGAAAAAGGCGGAGAGATAATTCCAAAAGTTGTTGGAGTAGATTTCTCAAAACGACCTTCTGATTCTCAACCAACACAATATGCTACTCATTGTCCAGATTGCGAAACTTTATTAGTAAGAAAAGAAGGAGATGCAAAACATTATTGCCCCAATGAATTTGGTTGCCCGACTCAAATAACAGGAAGAATTCAGCATTTCATCAGTCGAAAAGCAATGAATATTGATGGTTTGGGTGCAGAAACTGTAGAGTTACTATTTGAAGAAGGGTTGATTTATAATTATGCAGATTTATATGATTTACGAATAGAGCAAATTATTCCGTTAGAGAGAATGGCAGAAAAATCTGCACAAAATATTGTTGATGGTATTGAGTTGTCCAAAAAAGTACCGTTTGAAAAAGTATTGTTTGCACTTGGTATCAGGTTTGTTGGTGAAACTGTTGCTAAGAAATTGGCAAAGCACTATAAATCAATAGATAAAATGATGGTTGCTTCTTTTGAAGATTTAACAAATGTTGATGAAATTGGAGATAGAATAGCACAAAGTATTGTTGATTTTTCAAACGATTTGAGTAATATTCAATTGATTGATAGGCTACGAAATTATGGATTACAATTAGAAATGTCAGCCGAATTTCAAGCCAATCAAACCGATAAATTACAAGGAAAGATATTTGTAGTTTCTGGAGTTTTTCATCAAATGAGCCGTAACGAACTTAAAAAAGCAATTGAAGATAATGGCGGAAAAGTGAGCAGTTCTATATCTAAAAAAACAAGTTATATAGTTGCAGGTGATAATATGGGGCCGAGTAAGCGAACCAAAGCAGAAAGTTTGGAAATACCAATAATTACAGAAGGCGATTTTATTGAAATGATAACTTAAATGATAACAATAAATTATGGAGAAAAGAAAACTTATTTTAGGGCTGTTTGTGTTAGTGGTAGCGTTAGATTTTATAGGGATATTAGTAGGAAATCAATTAATAAGATTTGTATTTAAGCCATTGATAATGTTACTGTTAATGGCGTATTATTCAATCATTGTAGAGCCGAAAAACAAACTGTATTTGGCAGTATTACTCTTCTCTTTTTTAGGAGATGTATTTCTTTTATTCGATTCAAATTTAAATTTTATGCTTGGCTTAGCATCGTTTTTAATGGCTCATATCTTATTGATTAAAATAGTTGTTGGAGTGCTTAAAAAATCTTCTGTAAGACAGAAAATAACGGCAATAACACCTTTTGCTATTGTCCTTTTTGGACTTATTTTTTTATTGAAAGATAACTTAGGAGGACTTTTAATTCCTGTAATTGTTTATGCATTTGTCATCACAACTTTTGGCGCAATTTCATTTCTGATTTTTCTGACAGAAAAATCAATTCCTAATTTATTATTACTTGGCGGAGCAACCTTTTTTATACTTTCAGACAGTACACTCGCCATTAATAAGTTTTACCAATCAGAAGCATATTTTCCAGTATTTATTATGATTACTTATGTTTTAGCACAATATTTAATTTGTAGATTTATGATTTTTGAAGACAAAAAATAAGTGCTTTTGAATTAACAAAAGCACTTTAAGATTATGTATTTAATTTTATTGAGTTATACACTTAGACGACATAATTTATTGTTGATTTTTAGCCAGTTATAAAAAATAAGGAGTAATAGTGATATATTCAATCAATATGTTTTCTAATTTTCATAATAAAGGCATTTTTAACACATTGATTACTAAGTATTTTTCGTACGGCAACTAACTGACTAACTCAATAATTTTATAACTAAACTATACAATTTGTTTTTTAGACAGCTACTTTCGGCTTTTCTACAAACTTGTCATTTACAGATTCTCCTAAAATTGTAATGTCTTTAAGTTTACGGTAATCTTTCACTGCTTCAAGCATATCTGCTCTATTATCTCTTCTTATTTTAATACCGCTTCGAGCACCTTTATTTCGTACTTCTATATAAAAACCATCCTTTAATTTGGCTGGTCGTGTTGCTGGTCTCCCCATTTTTATGTGATTTTAAATTCGACTGAAAGATACATTTTTTTTTGTTAAAAACAAGTTAAAATTTTGCACCTATAATTGGCAGTTTTTTCCGTTGGTTATATAAGATAATTATACTTATAATAAATGTGCCTAAAGCCATATAAAATAAGGTTTTGAGATCACTATTTATCTCTATTTCAAGTTGTGTTAAATGCATTATAATTGCGCATCCAAGAATTACAAGAGTAAGTCCTGCACCTGCCCAAATTGTGCGTGGAATTAAAATTAGTATCGCAGAAATTAGTTCTAAAATGCCAATTCCAATTCTTCCATAAGGTTCTAAAGCAACTTTTGTAAAAATATATACGCTGTCTGGATGTGCAGTAAATTTGAAACGCAATGTTTGCACTAAAATAACTGCGACCATAATTCTAAGAATAAGCAATAAATTTTTACTCATTAAATGATATTTTTTCTTCTTTTTAGACGTTTATTATTGATAAGATTACAAAAATATAGCAAAAAAAATAGCTATTTTTGTTACGTAAAGTTTTGTAGATGATCCTAAGTAAATTTAAAGATAAAAATATCAAAAAAAAGATAGATAGAGAACTTATGAATTCTAATAAACCTTCGTCTTCTTTTTCTAATAAAAAAATCAATTCAGTCCTTATTTTTATTGATGAAGATACAACTATTAATAGGAATCAGTTTTTCGCTAAAGAATTGGAAATTAGTGTTTCTGAAGTAAAAACAATAAACTGTATAAAAAGCATATCTAAAGAGCTTGGCTCAGAAATATTTTTGACTGAAAAAGATTTTAGCTGGTTAGGAAAAATTAAAAATGAACAGATTCAAAGTATAACGAAATATGAATTTGATTTGCTGATAAACCTAACAACAGATAATTTATTATCAGATTATTTAATAGTGCTTTCAAAGGCTAAGTTTAAAGCTGGATTTTCAAATGCAGACAAACGTTTATACGATTTTATGATTGATACTGATGAAGTTTCAGTCTTTAGTAAAGAGTTGAAAAAATATTTAAAAATTTTAAATAAATTATAATGCAACAATTTTTTGGAACAGGAGTAGCGCTTATAACGCCTTTTAAAGAAGATAAATCAATAGATTTTGATGCGTTAGAAAAGTTAGTTAATTTTCAAATAGAAAACGGTATAGACTATCTTGTTGTATTAGGAACGACAGGAGAACCTGCAACTTTAACTTTTGATGAGCAAGAAGCCGTTAAAAAGAAAATAATTGAAGTTAATAATGGAAGACTACCTTTAGTTATAGGTGTTGGAAGTAATAACACAATGGCAATTGTTGAGGCTTTAAAAACAATGGATTTGTCTGCGTTTGATGCTATTTTATCAGTTTCACCTTATTATAACAAGCCAACTCAAGAAGGTATTTATCAGCATTTCAAAGCTATTTCAGAAGTGAGTCCGTTGCCGATAATTTTGTACAATGTTCCTGGAAGAACGGCTCAAAACATGGAGCCTAAAACAGTGATTAGATTGGCAAATGATTTTGATAACATCATTGCAATTAAAGAAGCCGCAGGAGATATTGAGCAAGCCAAAGAATTATTAGAAAACAAACCAAAAGATTTTATGGTAATTTCTGGAGATGATATGATTGCTTTGGATATGACTTTGGCTGGAGGTGTAGGAGTTATTAGTGTAATCGGACAAGGATTGCCACGAGATTTTTCAAAAATGATTCAATTAGGTTTGGAAGGAGATAAAAAATCGGCAAAAAAACTACATAATAAAGTTGAGAAGAGTATTGATTATATCTTTGAAGAAGGAAATCCTGCAGGAATAAAATCGATGTTAAAAAAATTGATTATTTGTGATGATCAAGTACGATTACCATTGATGAAATCGACAGATTCGCTGCAAAAAAAAATTATTAATTTTATGGATGGTTATTCGTAGAATCTATTATTAACAAACAATTAAGACTTACCGTTAGCGTTTACAGTATAATGCAGTTATTTTTGCGTTAAGTAAATGAACTAAAAAATCATTTTAATAATCCATAATTAATAACTAATTTTGCCGAATGCAAAAAATGAAGAAAATAGCAATAATATTTTTAGTAACGATTTCGTTTTTATCGTGTAGTGAGTACCAAAAGGTATTGAATAAAGGAGAGGTTGTAGATCAATATAAGATGGCAACTAAGATGTATGAAGCCAAAAAGTATGGTAAAACTATTACTTTGTTTGAAAAAATTACGCCAAGTTACCGTGCTAAACCACAAATGGAGCGTATTCAGTTTATGATAAGTGATGCGTACTATCAAACTAAACAATATAGTTTAGCGTCTTATTACTTTGATAGATTTACAAAAAATTATCCTAAAAGTACAAAAAGAGAAGAAGCAGCATTTTTATCAGCACAAAGTTATTATTTAGATTCTCCGGTTTTTAGTTTAGATCAAAAGACAACACATGAAGCATTAACTGCTTTGCAAGCGTTTATTGATAGATATCCGAATTCTGATAAAATTGAAGAAGCAAATAAATCTGTAAAAGAATTGCAATATAAATTAGAGAAAAAGGCTTTTGAAACAGCAAAGCAATATTATCATATTGAAGATTATATTGCGGCAATAAAATCATTTGATAATTTAATTTCAGATTATTTAGGGACATCGTTTCGTGAAGAAGCAATATTTTATAAGTTAAAAGCATCTTATGAGTTAGGAATGAAAAGTGTAACTCACAAGAAAATGAAAAGATTGAATGATGCTGTTAAAGTATATGAAAAATTAAAAAGAAATTATCCAGAGTCAGAATATTTGAAAGATTCTGATAAGATGTTAAAAGATTTGAATAATGAATTAGCAACTGTTAAAAAGCTAATCACAACTATAGAAAACAAATAAAATGGACTATAAAGAATCAGAAGCACCATTAACTACAATCACATACGATAGGGATGAAATTGAAAATCCAACAGGAAATTTGTATGAAGCAATTGTAATAATGGCAAAAAGAGCAAGTCAAATCAATGGTGATTTAAAGACAGAGTTAGTTGAAAAATTAGAAGAGTTTGCAACTCATAATGATAGTTTAGAAGAAGTATTTGAAAATAAAGAGCAAATCGAAGTTTCTAAATTTTACGAGCGTTTACCAAAACCTACTGCAATAGCGATAGAAGAATGGTTAGAGGGTCGTACTTATCATAGAAAACCAGATACAGATACTCAGTAGATGTCAGTTTTAAGCGGTAAAAATATATTACTTGGCGTAACCGCTGGAATTGCTGCTTATAAAACTACTTATTTAGTAAGACTTTTTATAAAAGCAGGTGCTCAAGTACGCATTGTAATGACTCCTGCTTCTAAAGATTTTGTTACACCTTTAATATTATCAACACTTTCAAAAAATCCAGTTCATTCTACTTTTTATGATAAAGAAGACGAGAATGAATTATGGAATAATCATGTAGAATTAGGTCTTTGGGCAGATTTAATGTTGATTGCTCCTGCAACTGCAAATACACTTTCAAAAATGGCTAATGGTACAAGTGATAACTTGTTGTTAGCGACATATCTATCAGCAAAATGTCCTGTATATTTTGCTCCTGCGATGGATTTAGATATGTATAAACATCCATCTACAAAAGAAAGTATAGATAAATTACAAAGTTTCGGCAATATAAATATTCCTGTTGGAAGTGGTGAACTCGCAAGTGGATTAATTGGCGAAGGAAGAATGGCAGAGCCAGAAGATATAATTACTTTTTTAGAGGCTGATATTGCATCAAAATTACCATTAAAAGGAAAAAAAGTGCTAATTACTGCAGGTCCAACATACGAAGCAATAGATCCTGTACGTTTTATAGGAAATCATTCCTCAGGAAAAATGGGTTTTGAATTGGCAAAAACAGCCGCAAATTTAGGTGCAAAAGTAGTTTTGATAACGGGTGTTTCTAATGAAAAAATAGACCATTCTTTTGTTGAAAGAATAGACGTTATAAGTGCGCAAGAAATGTATGAATCAGTACATGGAAATTTTAAAAACGCAGATATAGCAATACTTTCAGCAGCAGTTGCTGATTTTAAACCTAAAAGCATTGCAGCAAATAAAATCAAAAAGAAAGAAGCAACACTATCTATAGAATTAGAAAAAACGAAAGACATATTAGCATCACTTGGAGCGTTAAAAACAACTCAATTTTTAGTTGGTTTTGCTTTGGAAACCAATAATGAATTAGCGAATGCAATAGGGAAATTAAAGCGGAAGAATTTAGATATGATTGTACTAAATTCACTGCAAGATAAAGGTGCTGGATTTAAAAAAGTAACAAATAAAGTAACAATTATAGATAAATCCGAAAAAATTTCCGAATTTGGTCTAAAATCTAAAACACTCGTTTCACAAGATATTTTTAATGAAATATTAGATAGAATGTGAGTGTTGGATTATAATTGACAAATTACAATTTTCATTCATTCTTGTCATTTCGACCTTAGGGAGAAATCTCACTTTAACGAATTACAATTGATAAATTATGAATAGAGAGTTGTAAATTACAATTGACAACCGATAACCTAAAACCGACAACCGACAAAAAGATGTATAAAATTTTAAAAACACTACTCGTTTTTCTAGCAACTATTCAACTTAGCGCACAAGAGTTAAGCGCAACAATTACAGTCAATTCTGATATGATTTCAGGCTCAAACAGGCAGGTTTTTCAAACCTTAGAACGTTCGTTGAATGAATTTATGAATCAAAAAAAATGGACAAATAAGAAATATAAAACGCAAGAAAGAATTCAATGCGTATTTGTATTAACCATTACCGAGCAACCTTCAAGTACTGATTTCGTAGGGAATTTACAAATACAATCTTCACGTCCTGTTTACAACTCTTTGTACGCAACACCAACATTTAATTTTAGAGATAAAAATTTTTCGTTTAGATATACAGAGTTTGAAAATTTTCAATACAATCCAAATGGTTTTGACTCTAATTTAATTTCTATTATGGCATTTTATGCCTATGCAATTTTAGGAATAGACGGAGATTCATTTGCCAAAAATGGAGGAACAACCTATTTTAAAGAAGCCGAAAATGTTGTAAATCAAGCGCAACAAGGAGGTTATGCAGGTTGGGATAACACCACAAGAGGAGCAACACGATATAGGTTTATAACGGATATATTGTCTAATGCTTTTGAAGATTATAGAACCGCAATGTACACGTATCATATGCAAGGTTTGGATATATTTCATGATGATAAAACAGAAGCAAAAGAGAATATGGCGACAGCTATTAATTCGCTGAAAAAAATATATGATCGCCGTCAAAACGCACTTTTAGTACGTGTTTTTATGGATTCTAAAGCCGATGAAATTTCAGCTATTTTTTCTGACGGACCAAGATACGATGCCGTAGGTAAATTAAAAGATAATTTGCTAAGAATGTCGCCTGTTAACGGTGAAAAATGGAATAAAATCAAATAGCAAAATTTTTAAATAGACACAAATTGCTAACCACACTTTCCATAAAAAACTACGCTTTAATTGAAGAGTTAAATGTAAAATTCGACAACGGATTTTCTATTATTACTGGAGAAACTGGCGCAGGAAAATCAATACTTTTAGGAGCATTAGGTTTGGCGCTTGGAAAACGTGCTGATAGTACTTTTTTAAAAGATAAAAGTCAAAAATGTATTATTGAAGCCGAATTTAATATTAAAAATTATGCTTTAGAGCCTTTTTTTTCTGATGAAGATTTAGATTTTGAGCCTACAACAATCATTCGAAGAGAAATTTTGCCAAGCGGAAAATCAAGAGCCTTTATTAACGATACGCCAACAACATTAACCACTTTGAGTTTGTTGAGCGAAAAACTAATAGACATCCATTCGCAACACCAAACAGTAGCGCTTTCGGATACAAAGTTTCAATTTAAAATCATTGACGCCTTAGCATCAAATGAGCAAAAAGTGGAGTCATACAAAAGAGGCTTAACACTATATAATAAACTAAAAAAAGAACTGGACGAATTGCTAGATTCACAAGAACAAGCAAAACAACAATACGAATACAATTTACATTTATTTACAGAACTAGAAGATGCCAATTTAAAGGTAAACGAACAGGAGCAAATCGAAAAGGAATTAGATGTAATGAATAATGTTGAATTGATTAAATCTAATTTAACAGAAGCCTTGCAATTATCAGAAGACGAAGAGATTGGACTGAATAGTTTAATGACTTTATTAAAAGTTAAACTCAGTCAAATAGCCTCATTTTCAGATGAATATGAAAGTTTTTTTAAGCGAATAGAGAGTGTTGAAATTGAATTGAAGGACATTGTTCAAGAAATAGAAAAATCAAACGAAGCAATTGTTTTTAGCCCTTCAGAAATAGAAAAATTGAGCGATAGATTGCAACACATTTATGATT
>JAKITY010000023.1 GCA_021647835.1 Flavobacteriaceae bacterium
CAAAAGATTGGCAACGTTTTGAAGAAGTATCTTTGGTCCTTGCTGGTTTAGCAACACCTTTAGTACTTTCGGTACATACAATTGTATCTATGGACTTTGCTACTTCGGTAATTCCAGGATGGCATACAACAATTTTCCCTCCATACTTTGTTGCAGGAGCAGTATTCTCAGGATTTGCAATGGTAAATACGCTATTAATTATTATGCGTAAAGTATCAAATTTAGAAGCATATATCACCATACAACACATCGAATTGATGAATATTGTAATTATGATTACGGGTTCTATAGTTGGTTGTGCATATATTACAGAGTTGTTTATCGCATGGTACTCAGGAGTAGAATATGAACAATATGCATTTTTAAATAGAGCAACAGGACCTTATTGGTGGGCATACTTTTTAATGATGTTCTGTAATGTAGTCTCTCCACAATTAATGTGGTCTAAAAAATTAAGAACAAGTATTATGTTCTCATTTATTATTTCTATTGTAGTAAATATAGGAATGTGGTTTGAGCGTTTTGTGATTATTGTAACATCGTTACATAGAGATTATTTACCATCTTCTTGGACAATGTTCTCACCAACCTTTGTAGATATTGGTATTTTTGTAGGAACGATAGGATTTTTCTTTGTACTCTTTTTATTATATGCAAGAACATTCCCTGTAATTGCGCAGGCAGAGGTGAAAACTATTTTAAAATCATCGGGAGATAATTACAAAAGACATAGAGATGCTGGAGGAGACAATCCTGCACCAATTAAAAATATTAAAAACTAAGTATTATGAGTTCAACGAGTTCAACAGTAATACAAGCAATGTACAATGACGACGACATCTTGATGGATGCCGTAAAAGAAACACGTGCAGCAAAGTATCATATAGAAGAGGTATATACACCATTTCCTGTTCATGGACTGGACAAAGCAATGGGATTAGCGCCAACAAAGCTTGCGATTACCGCATTTATGTACGGCGTATTAGGATTAGGCTTTTCTATTTGGATGATGAATTATATGATGATCGACAATTGGCCTCAAGATATTGGAGGAAAACCAAGCACATCATTTATTTATAGTATGCCAGCATTTGTACCAATTATGTTTGAAATGACCGTGTTTTTTGCAGCACACTTAATGGTAATTACATTTTATATGCGTAGCAGACTTTGGCCATTTAAAGAAGCAGAAAACCCAGACCCAAGAACAACAGACGATATGTTTGTTATGGAAGTATCTGTTAATGGTAATGAAAAAGAACTGGCTTCGTTTTTAGAAAAAACAGGAGCCGTAGAAATTAAAGTAACTGAAAAGCATTAATTGATGAAAAAAGTTATAAAAAATAGTATCGTGTTATTGGCACTTATTGCCCTAATCACTTCGTGTGATAGAAGCAAGAGAACGCCAAACTTACAATATTTTCCAAATATGTATGAGCCTGTAAGTTATGAAACCTACGGTGTAAATCCAATTTATGAAAACGGAATGGCTTCTAGGCTTCCTGTTGCAGGAACGATTGCTCGTGGTTCTGAATTTCCATTTGAGTATGAAAATACAATTGAAGGATATGACTTAGCAAAAGAAGCCTTAAAAAACCCTTTAGATTCAACAATGGTTGACTTAAAGAAAGGAAAGCAATTGTACGAAATTTACTGTACTTCGTGTCATGGAACTAAAGGTGAAGGACAAGGAGAATTAGTGAAAAGAGAAAAGTTTTTAGGAATCCCTAAATTCAAAGATAGAGAGATTACGGAAGGAAGTATCTATCACGTAATTATGTATGGTAAAAACATGATGGGATCACACGCATCACAATTAACAGAAGAAGAACGTTGGCAAGTAGTTGCTTATGTTCAAGAATTAAGAAACAATTAAATAATTCTTTTTAATTAGAATTTTAGAAGATATGTATAAGTTTTCAAAAAAGTTAAAGACATTTTCATTTGCCTTAATGGTTGTAGGAATCATAGGTATTGCTTGGGGTTTTATGAACGCACCAAGCACTATTGAAGAATCAAAAGATACTATAGCAAAACAGTTTGAAGCGCATGGCGCTCACGGAGATGCAGATGCTATAGATGCACACGCAAAAGACGCACATCATGATGCTGCGCACGATGAACACGTATTTCATCAATTGCAAAACCGTCCTTGGTCGGCACTGTATGTAGCCATTTTCTTTTTTATGATGCTATCATTAGGTGTTTTAGCGTTTTACGCAATACAGCACGTTTCACAAGCAGGATGGTCCATTGTTTTATTTCGAGTAATGGAAGGAATTACAGCGTATTTACCAATTGGCGCGGTAATTTTATTCGTATTTTTGGTATTGTCTGGAATGCATATGAACCATGTATTTGCTTGGATGAATCCAGAATTAGTAGATCCAAACAGTCCGAAATTTGACCAACTATTATTTGATAAAAAATCATACTTAAATGTTCCTTGGTTTTTAATAAGAGCAGCCATTTATATTGCAGGATGGATTTGGTATCAAAGACGTTCAAGAAAATTAACTTTAGCATTAGATAAAGCAGAAGATGGAGATTTAACACATTACAAGAAAATGATGGGAGCATCAGCAGCATTTTTAGTGTTTTTCTTAGTGTCAGAATCTATGATGTCTTGGGATTGGTTAATGTCAATAGATCATCACTGGTTTAGCACCTTGTATGGTTGGTATGTTTTTGCAGGTATGTTTGTGTCTGGAATTACAACGATAGCAATGGTAACAGTTTACTTAAAATCACAAGGATATTTAGAGTTTGTAAATGACAGTCATTTACACGATTTAGCAAAATTTATGTTTGGTTTTAGTGTCTTTTGGACATACCTTTGGTTCTCACAGTTTATGTTGATATGGTATGCTAATATTCCTGAAGAAGTAACGTATTATGTACAACGATTCGATGAAATTAAAGTACCGTTCTTTGCAATGGTAGTTATGAATTTTGTATTTCCAATATTACTATTGATGAATAGCGATTACAAAAGATTGCCTTGGTTTATTATCATTGCAGGAGTTGTTGTATTGTTAGGTCATTATATAGATGTGTATATTTTAATTACTCCAGGATCTGTAGGAGATCAATGGAAGTTTTTATCACCAGAAGTAATAGGGTCAGCACTATTTTTCTTAGGACTGTTTATATTTGTAGTATTTACAGCCTTGACTAAAGCACCGTTGAAAGTAAAAGGAAATCCATTTTTAAAAGAAAGTGAGCAATTTCACTATTAATTTTTATATAGAAAATAAAGAAATATGTTAGCATTAATTTATACTTTAATAGCAGTATTAATAGCAAGTACTTTTTGGCAATTAACCAATGTTTTTAACTTAAAAAACGAAATTGCTACAGAAGAAGATAATGATCAACAAGGTAAATTGATGATTGCTTTTATGATTGGTTTCTATGCATTAATGATTTTCAGTTTTTGGAAATATAGTGCTGTATTGTTGCCAGAAGCAGCATCTGTAGAAGGAGAACGTATAGATAATCTATATAATATTACAATGCTTTTAATACTATTTGTACAAGCAATTATGCAGGTATTGATATTCGTTTTCGCTTACAAATATAGAGGTGTAAAAGGAAGAAAAGCATTTTTTTATGTTGAAAATCATAAACTGGAACTTATTTGGACAGTTATACCATCAATTGTACTAGCAGTATTAATTATTTACGGACTCTCTGTTTGGATAGATGTTACAGATGCTTCAGACTTAGAAGAGCCAATGATTGTTGAAGTATATGCAAAACAGTTTGCTTGGGAAGCGCGCTATGCAGGAGACGATAATGAATTAGGAAGAGCAAACGTTCGTTATATAAAAGGAATTAATACAATGGGAGTTGATATGACAGATTTGAATGCTCAAGACGATATTCCAGTACGTGAATTATATTTAGTAAAAGGAAAACCAGTTATTTTTAAATTCCGTTCACAAGACGTTATCCATTCAGCATATATGCCACACTTTAGAGCGCAAATGAATTGTGTTCCAGGAATGACAACACAATTTGCTTACACACCTTCTAAAACAACAGAAGAAATGCGAGCGAATAAAAAAATAATAGCTAAGGTAGAAAACATCAATAAAATTAGAGCAGAAAAAGGAGAAGACGCATACGAATTTGATTACTTATTATTATGTAATAAAATTTGTGGAGCATCACATTACAATATGCAAATGAAGATTATTGTTGGAAGTCAAGAAGGTTTTGATAATTGGATGGACGATAAAAAAACAATGGCACAAATAGTAAAAAAATAAGATACCTCAAAATAAAAATAAAAATATAGAGATATGTCAGAGCATCATAAAGAAACATTTGTAACTAAATATATTTTTAGTCAAGATCATAAAATGATTTCTAAGCAGTACCTTGTTACAGGAATATTTATGGGAGTTATAGGCGTTTTTATGTCAATGTTATTCCGTTTGCAAATCGCATGGCCAGACCATTCGTTTACGATAATAGAAGCCTTTTTAGGAAGACATCAAGACGGAGGAGTGATGACTCCAGACATCTATTTGGCACTAGTAACAATACACGGTACAATAATGGTGTTTTTTGTTTTGACTGCAGGATTGAGCGGAACATTTAGCAACCTATTGATTCCATTGCAAATTGGAGCAAGAGATATGGCATCAGGATTTTTAAATATGATTTCCTATTGGTTATTTTTCTTATCAAGTATTATAATGCTTATTTCACTTTTTGTAGAAGCGGGACCAGCATCTTCAGGATGGACAATCTATCCGCCACTAAGTGCATTGCCACAAGCAATTCCAGGGTCAGGAGTAGGAATGACATTGTGGCTAGTTTCTATGGCTATTTTTATTGCATCTTCTTTATTAGGCTCGTTAAATTATATAGTAACAGTTTTGAATTTAAGAACTATTGGAATGAAAATGACAAGATTGCCATTAACAATTTGGGCATTTTTTGTAACAGCAATTATTGGCGTAGTTTCATTCCCTGTGTTATTGTCTGCAGCATTGCTATTAATTTTTGATAGAAGTTTTGGAACTTCCTTCTATTTATCAGATATATTTATTGACGGTACTGTATTGCATTATCAAGGAGGATCTCCAATACTTTTTGAGCACTTATTTTGGTTCTTAGGACATCCAGAAGTATATATTGTTATTCTTCCAGCAATGGGAATTGTTTCTGAAGTAATGGCAGTAAATTCTCGTAAACCTATTTTTGGATACAGAGCCATGATTGGATCTATTATTGCGATTGCATTCTTATCAACAATAGTTTGGGGACACCACATGTTCGTTACTGGAATGAATCCGTTTTTAGGTTCTGTATTTACATTTACAACATTGTTAATTGCAATTCCATCAGCAGTAAAAGCCTTTAACTGGGTAACTACATTATGGAAAGGAAATTTACAAATGAATGTAGGAATGCTATTTTCAATTGGCTTTGTTTCTACATTTGTTACAGGAGGATTAACAGGACTAATATTAGGAGATTCTGCATTAGATATTAACGTACACGACACCTATTTTGTAGTTGCTCACTTTCATTTAGTAATGGGAGTTTCGGCAATACTTGGAATGTTTGCAGGAGTTTATCATTGGTTTCCAAAAATGTATGGTAGAATGATAAATAAAACACTAGGATATTGGCATTTTTGGATTACAATAGCAGCATCTTACGGCGTTTTCTTTCCAATGCACTTTGTAGGATTGGCAGGTTTACCTCGTAGATATTATACCAATACTGCATTTCCTTATTTTGATGATTTGGCAGACATAAATGTAGTAATAACAATTTTTGCTTTAATTGGAGGAGTAGCACAATTAATTTTCTTAGGAAACTTCTTTTGGAGTATTTATAAAGGTAAAAAAGCACCTCAAAACCCTTGGAAATCAACAACTCTTGAGTGGACAACACCTGTTGAGGCAACACACGGAAACTGGCCAGGGAAATTACCAGAAGTACATCGTTGGGCATACGATTACAGCAAGCCAGGAAGCGATGTAGATTTTATACCACAAACAACACCTTTGGCAGACGGAGAAGAAGAGTCTTAAAACCGAATACCATAAAAAAACACACAAAAACCTTTCTATTAATTTAGAAAGGTTTTTTATTTCTTACCTTTGTTAAGATGAATGAAAACTTAAATCCAGAAAACAGCAATCTTTCAACAGAAGAATTGGACGTAGAAAAAAAACTACGCCCATTATCTTTTGATGATTTTACAGGGCAAGATCAAATATTAGAAAATTTACAGATTTTTGTGCAAGCAGCAAATCAACGAGGAGAAGCATTAGATCACACGCTGTTTCATGGTCCTCCAGGACTTGGTAAAACAACGTTGGCGCATATATTGGCATCCGAATTAAATGTAGGTATTAAGATTACTTCAGGACCTGTTTTAGATAAACCAGGAGATTTAGCAGGATTGTTAACAAATTTAAGCGAAAGAGACGTTTTATTTATTGATGAAATTCATCGGTTAAGTCCTATTGTTGAAGAATATTTATATTCAGCAATGGAAGACTATCGTATTGATATTATGATTGAATCTGGACCAAATGCACGTTCGGTTCAAATAGATTTAGAACCGTTTACGTTGGTTGGTGCAACAACACGTTCAGGATTGTTGACAGCACCAATGAGAGCACGTTTTGGTATCAGTAGTAGATTACAATATTATAAAACAGAATTATTAACAACTATTGTACAGCGAAGTGCTACTATTTTAGGCGTTCCAATTGCTATGGAAGCAGCCATTGAAATTGCGGGTAGAAGTAGAGGGACACCAAGAATTGCAAATGCATTATTGCGTAGAGTACGAGATTTTGCACAAATTAAAGGCAATGGTTCAATTGATATAAAAATCTCTAAATTTGCCTTAGAAGCCTTACATGTCGATGCACATGGTTTAGATGAAATGGATAATAAAATATTGACAACCATCATTGATAAGTTTAAAGGAGGTCCTGTAGGAATAAGCACATTAGCAACCGCAGTAAGCGAAAATACAGAAACCATAGAAGAAGTATATGAGCCATTTTTAATTCAGCAAGGTTTTATTATGCGTACGCCAAGAGGACGTGAAGTGACAGAATTGGCTTACAAACATTTAGGAAAAGTAAAAGGAAAAAATCAAGGAGAATTGTTTTAATATCAGAATGGTAACCAAAAAAATAGCAGTAAAGATGTGATATGTTTTATGTCTAAATAATAAAAACAAGTACAAAATGAGAATAACAAAAAGTATATTGATAGCACTTATTACAATTTCGTTTGTAAGTTGTAGTGAAAAACAAAAAAAAGATATAGTAGTACAACAAACAGTACAAGAAAAAACAATTGAATTGATTTCTGTGTCAGAATTAGAAAAAGTTGATAAATCTGTACAATTGATTGACGTTAGAACACCTAAAGAGTATAATGAAGGATACATTAAAAATGCAAAAAACATTAACTTTTTTGAAGATAATTTCATAGAAGAAATGTCTAAACTTAATAAAAACAAACCAGTTTATGTTTATTGTAGAGGTGGAGGACGAAGTGGAAGAGCCTCAAAAAAATTAAGAGAAGCAGGATTTACTAAAGTGTACGACCTAAATGGAGGCTTTTTAAATTGGAAATCTGAAGGAAAAGAAATTTCAAAGTAAAAATGAAAAGACTGTCAATTAAATTTGATGGTTTTTTTGATTCAAAATATACCGATTGGTATATTTTATGTATATTTGCAATATGGAAACAACAACAATTATTTATATCTGCGGATTTTACAATATTTTATTAGCAATTTTCCATACACTTTTTTGGAAGATTTTTAAATGGAATGAAACGCTAGATAAAGGAACAAAAGCAACTAAAATTATTACACAGATAATGAACATTCAACTGATTTATTTGTTTTTATTTATGGCATTCATCTATCTGTTTTACGCAGAAGAATTACTGAAATCGAAAATTGGAAATGCAATTTTGATTGGTTATGCAGGCTTTTGGATTGTCCGATTTTTTCAACAATTTATATTTTTGAAGCAAAAAGGAAAGTTTGTTATTGGTTTAACAATTTTGTTTTTGATAGGCGCAATAATACATTTAATTCCAATTAGTATATGATTTCAAAATCTGAAAAGACAAGGTGTTTTATAATTGAAAAAACGGCTCCTATTTTCAATAAAAACGGATATTCAGCAACAAGTATGTCCGATATTGTTACTGCAACGAAATTAACCAAAGGAGCCATTTACGGTAACTTTAAAAATAAAGAAGAGGTTGCTTTAGCGTCATTTGAATATAACGTCCGTTTTATTATAGATAAAATTAAAAATATAACGAAAACTATTGATTCTCCTGTTGCAAGACTCTATGCAATCACTAATTTTTACAGAAATTATTATACGCATATAGTACATTTTGGAGGTTGTCCTATTTTAAATGTTGGCGTAGATGCAAACCATACAAATCCTAAATTATTTAAGCGAGTAAAGGAAGTTGTGCTAAAAATGCAATACAATATTTCAACAATTATCGAAAATGGTCAAGCACAAAATGAAATCAAAAAAGAAGTAGATGCTATGTTATATGGTTCCCGAATATTTTCATTAATTGAAGGCGCTATATTCACTTCTGTAATACTGAAAGAAGAAAAATATTTATTGGATATGATGAATCATTTAGACCGTATAATTAAAACAGAACTACAAATATAAGGGTGTTTTAGAATAACAATAAACATCCAAATCACCTACGAATTAAAAAACACCAATTAGTATATTATGGCATTTATTATAAAATTAACAGGATTTTACCTGAATGCACTCTCTTTTATTCTTCCAAAGTATAGTGGTAAAAAAGCATTTAAAATATTTCAAGAAGTTAGATTAAAAGCGATAAAAAAAAGAGAAGAATCGTATTATTTAAAAGCAACAAAGTTTAGCGTTCCGTTAGAAGGCGAAGATTTAAAATGCTATGAATTTGGTAGTGAAAACAAGAAAACAGTTTTTTTGATTCACGGATGGCAAAGCAACGCAGGAAGTTTAACCTTATTTGCCAACGAATTGCAAAAACAAAACTATAGAGTTATTGGTTTTGATTTGCCAGGACACGCAACAAACAAAGAATATCATACAAACCTATACAAGAGTAAAATTGCGTTTGTAAAATTGATAAAACAGCTAAACCCGCAAGAGCCATTTTCTATTGTAAGTCATTCTTTTGGATCAGGCGTTACAGCATACGCATTGTCGGAATTGAAAGAATATACAGTCGATAAAGTAGTGTTTTTGTCGAGCACCAATAAGTTTATAGATATTTTTATAGACTATAAAAAAATGCTTGATTTTAACGAACGTGTTTTTAGTCAATTTAAAAAATTAGTGGAAGTATATTTAGGAGAAAAAATGGATGAAATAGTGGTTTCTAAAAAAATGAAGCGAGCAAAATTTAATAAATTACTAATAATTCATGATAAATTTGACAAGGTAATTCCGTTTAAAAATGCTTTAGAAGTACACAATGAAATATCAAATTCTACATTGATTTCATTTGAAAAAATTGGGCATTATAGAATGCTTTGGAATGATGAAGTTGTAGCAGAAACGGTTAAATTTATAGGAGTAGATTCTAATTGAGAAAGCAAAATGAAATCATTGACAATTACTTTATCTAAACACTTGTTTTCTCCCGCAGATAGCGCAGACCTGCCTGCCGGCAAAGGCAGGTCTGCGAAATCTGCGGGAGAAATTTAAAAATACTGTTAATCATAGAAATCAATCATTTATACAAGGAAAATCATGAAAATAGCAATTTTAATTTATGAAGGACTAACAATGTTAGACGCAATTGGACCTTACGAAGTTTTAAGTAATTTAAGAGATTCCGAAGTCTATTTAGTCGCCAAGAAAAAAGGAGTAATAACAGCCGATACAGGCTTTGCTTCACTCAAAATAAAATATGATTTTAATGATATATCCAAAGCCGATATTTTAGTAATTCCAGGCGCTTCCATATCATTTATAAAAGTAATGAAGGACAAAACAACATTAGATTGGATTAAAAAAGTAGCCAAAACAACACAATTTACGACTTCAGTATGTTCAGGTTCAATTATTTTGGCGGCAACAGGGTTGCTAGATGGTTTAAAATCAACTTCGCACTGGAAATCAATTAATTTATTGGAAGAATTTAATGCAATTCCAATACGAGAAAGGATTGTGCAAGAAGGAAAGTATATCACAAGCGCTGGAGTATCTGCAGGAATTGATATGGCATTATATCTGTGCAATGAATTGGCTAGAGAAAAAGAAACCAAAGCAATTCAATTATTGCTGGAATACGACCCGAAACCTTTATACAACGCAGGAAATTTTACCACTTCTGAACCTCAAATTGTTAAAATTGCTGAAAAAAAATTACAAAGCAACGCCAAAAAGAGTATGAATTTATTTCAACTGTTGAAAAACAGAAAAATATTGATGAAGATAAAATAATAACGTTTAATTTTTTTTTATAATGACAGAAAATTACCAAATAATAGAAACATTATTAGCCAATTACAAAACCATTCTTGGAAAGGATTTTTTGGTATATAAAAACCATGTATATCGTATTTTTAAGTATGCTTTAATTCTTGATAATAACAAAGAAAATATAGAAAAATATGCAATTGCATCTGTTTTTCATGATATTGGTATTTGGACACATTCTTTTGATTATCTAAAGCCTTCAATTGCTCAAGTTACTACATATTTAATAGAAAATAAGCAATCAAAATGGATAGAAGAAATTTCATTAATGATTGACAATCATCATAAAATAACGACTTACAAAGGTAAATTTAAAGAAACGGTAACTGTTTTTAGAAAATCTGATTGGATTGATGTGCTTAATGGATTTCAAAAATTTGATTTGCAAAAACAAGATTTTAAGGCAATTCAAAAAGAATTTTCTAATAAAGGATTTCATGCGTTTTTAGCAAAACAAACTCTAAAATGGTTTCTAAAAAACCCATTAAATCCCTTGCCAATGTTTAAGGTTTGAGTTTTTGTTAAAACTTAAAAGTCGCTCCAACCAAAAAATTTCGAGTTGCTTGAGGATAAAACCCAGCACCATCTAAAGTCGTTGTTTCTCCAGGAGTCGTCCAAGTATCATCAAATGTAAAGTAATACCCATTTGACACATATTCTACATTAAAAACATTATTTACAAGCAAACTAAATACAATTGATTTTACAATTTTAGATGGTTTTAATTCATAATTCACATTAAAACCGTTTATAAAATAACTTTTTAATTTTGAATTATTAGTATCAATATTTCCCATAAACTGTTCGCCAACATACTTTGATAAAAATGCCAATTGCACGTTTTTTGTCGGTTGATATTCTAATATATTTCCGAAAACGAGATTGGGAGAAAAGGCAATATTTGTATTGCCAAGTGCTACAATTTCTCCATTTCGAGAAGTTGAAAAATCTAAATTTTTATTACCGCTAATAGCAATATTTGGTTGCACACTAAACTGTTCTGAAATCTTAAATTTCGCATCAATTTCAAGACCCAAACGATAACTATCGCCAATATTTTCTCGTATTGGAGCGCCAACATCATCTATTGCGCCAGTTAGCACCAACTGATTTTTATACGACATAAAATAGAGATTAGAATTAACACTTATTTTTTCATTTTTAATTCTCCATCCCAATTCAAAATCGTTTAAAGTTTCTGGTGTTGGATTGCCGTTTTCATAATCTGTTCTATTTGGTTCTCGATTTGCACGAGCATACGAAAAATACAAATTATGGCTATTATTTATGTTGTATGTAATTCCTGCTTTCGGATTAAAAAAGAAAAAAGATTCATCTACAAAATCAAAATCGCCAGTTGCGGTGTAGTTTACTGTTCGTATTTGAATATCGGTAAACAACCTTATTTTATCTGAAATATGATAGGTTGCTTTGCTAAATAAATTAAAATCCGTTTTATCTCCATAAGTATCGTAATAACGTTGTTCTATTTCGCTATCACTCGCATATCTTGCCCAAATGATTTCGCCAAAATGATCGCCTTTATAGCGATTCCAAGCACCTCCAAAAATCAGATCGAAATTAGAATTATTATTATAACTTACAGAAAAAGTAGTGCCATAAAAATCATTGTCAAGCCATCTTCTTCGTATCAAATCAGTTGTGTTTATAATTTCTCCTCCAATAGAAATTTCGGACAAACCATAGTCTGAAAAAGCCTCATTTTCTTTGTATTGCTCAAAATATCCACGACCATAGGTATAATGAACTGCAACGGTTGAAGACCAATTTTCATTTATTTTTTGATTCCAATGTAGTTGATAATGATCTTGATTGTAATTATCTACTTGGTTTTCATAGGTAAATGGATTTTGTCTTCGGTTTTCTTGTAATTGTGTTGCTGTTATTCCTGCCCAAGCCTGATACGTTCTTTCAAATCCACCAAAAGCAAGTGCTTTTATCAATGTATTATCATCAACATAAGAACCTTGCAAAAAATAGGCTTTTAAGTCGGACGTTGCTCTGTCTATATATCCATCGGAAGTGATTTTTGAGAGTCTTCCTGAAAACTCAGCACTTCGACCTTGCTCAGTACCCGAAAAAAGTTTTCCAGTAGAAAATTTTATGTTATTTTTAAATGTATTATAAGAACCAACAGCACTATTTATTTCGGCAGATGCTTTTTCAGAAATGGCATCTGTCAATAAATTTAGACTTGCGCCAAATGCTCCTGCGCCATTTGTAGAAGTTCCAACGCCTCTTTGAAGTTGTAAACTTTCGGTTGATGAAGAAAAATCGGGTAAATTCACCCAAAATGTTCCCATTGATTCTGAGTCGTTGTATGGAATGCCGTTTATAGTTACATTTACACGCGTTGCATCGCTTCCTCTTACTCGAATTCCCGTATAGCCAACGCCTGCTCCAGCATCCGAAGTGCTTACAACATTTGGCATATAACTCATTAAAATAGGAATATCTTGCCCAAGATTTCGTTTTGAAATTTCTTCTTTTGATAGATTTGAATGTGTAACTGGCGCTTCAGAATTTACACGAACGGCTTTTACCAACACTTCATCTAACTGTTCTACTTTTAGTGAATCTTGTTGCTTTTCTTGTGAAAATAGACTGATTGATAGTACAAAAAGACTTAAAAAAACGAATACATTTTTCATTACGATTACATTTAAAATCGAATAAAAAGAGGTGATTATTCTTGATTGATAATTAAATATCATTGCGAAAGAGGAACGGCTGTGGCAATCTGTAATAATAAGATTGCTTCGCTAGATTCACAATGACGTTTTACAAAACGGTGATTATCACCTTCCTAAACAGCATTATCTGTTCTAGGTTCAATGGGTATGATCTCAGCCTTTAGGAGTTTTAAAGTTTAAAGTTTATAAAGTTTAAAAGTTGGTTTGCAACTTAAAACTTAAAACTCAAAACTCAAAACTGATAAAAAGCACCCCTTTTTTGAGAACGATGCAAAGGTAATTACAATTAATTATTAATAATGGAAAAATTAATAATTATTTTTGATAAGAGCAAAGAGATAAAAAAAACACCAATATACAACTACTAAATATTGGTGTTTTAAAAAGGTATAGCAATTTTTACCCTATTTTATCAAGAGTTTTTTCAATAGCGATTCTCCGCTTTTTATTTCTCATCTATATTATTTTTATTTCTTTTAGCATAGAGTTTTAAATCTTTGTTTTTTGAATATTGCTGTCCACGGCCTTTATTAGGGTTTAATAGATTATTAAGATCAGTATTTTGAACTTGTGTGTTCATATCTAAATCCGCATTCTCATAATCTGAAGGTTGACCTAATAATGGTCTCACAGCAGTTAAATCTGTATTTTGAACTTGTCCGTTTCCATCATAATCTCCTGCATAAAGTGCAAATATTCCATTACCCAAATTTACGACACCATTTGTCCCTCCATTTACAGAAGTACTATTGTTTGATAAATTTACAATTGTTGATGTTGAAGATAATGCAATTGTATTAGTTGATAAGATTCCTAAATGATTTCTATGACTGATAGCAACATAATAATTGCCAAGTTGAATATTAAAAATTAGCGGTGATATGCCGTCAACTCCAACTATATCTCCATCGCGTTGTAAAAGTGCTGATTGTGATGCTAAAATATTGGTATTATCATTTTCATCTCTCAGTTCTACCCATACCCAATCCACAATAGCATCATCCCCTGTTTGTGTAAATACTGAAGCATTGGATGTTAAAAGATCCACATAAGGGGAAGTTATAGGTATTAAACTTGCTGTCCTTAGGTTATCTCTCATTAAAGTTTCCTCTCCTAAAATTGGATTGATATAAGCACCTTGTAAAAAAGCAATAGGATTTATTTTTATATTAATTAAACTTGGATCTAAGAAAACATTTTCTTGAGATTTAGAGAAACCATCACCAATTCCACCATCATATAATACTGTCAAAGAAATATTTTCTAATGTTGTATTAAGTAATGCTTCAATATCATGTCCATCACCATTTCCGCCTTCGTATAATACTGCTAATGAAATATTCTCTAATGTTGTATTGAGCAAGCCTTTAACATCATGCCCATCGCCAGTGCCACCATCGTACAATATTGCTAATGAAATGTTTTCTAATGTCGTATTGAGTAAAGCCTCAATATCATGTCCATCGCCATTTCCACCATTGTACAATACTGTTAAAGAAATATTCTCTAATGTCGTATTAAGTAATGCCTCAATATCATGTCCATCACCATTACCGCCTTGGTATAGGATGACTAGTGAAATATTTTCTAATGTTGTATTAAGTCTTGCTTCAACATCATGTCCATCAGCATTTCCTCCGTTAAATTGTGCAAATACTTGCGTACATTGGAATAATATAAAAGATAAGATTAAAAATCTTTTTTTCATCTTTTTTATAGATTAAGGTGCTGTTCTTGCTCCTCTGAATCCAATGTGATTGTTTCCTCCAGCGATTAGTGAAGCGCCATCAAATCTATCAGAAACTCTAATAAAATCAGCACCATTTAAAAAACTTCCGCCACGGAAACTATATCCATCACCAGTTGTATTATTTGGCCAGTTTGATACGGTTCCATTTCCAGTAGTTGAACTTATAATTCCATTTCCATGCAAACCTGAAAAATTTCTTGCTTGTGCAGTTCCTACAGAAACAACACGTTCGTATAAGTTTCCTGATAACTCCATGATTCCATAATAACTTCCACCTGTTTCTTCTCTATTATTATTTACAGCACTATGTGCGAAAATCCCATTTCTTAGTGGGCCATTTATAGAGCCATTTGTAATACCATAATGTGCATTTCCTGTATTTGTTTCTGGATTCGTGATTCTTTCACTTGAGAATCCTGAATTTACTAATGTGTAATCATTTGAAGCAATATTGGCGCTTCCCCAAGCAAATTCTCCTGGTTTCGGGAAATAGGTCCTCTACATGCTTTTTCATACTCTAACTCAGTCATAGGTCGCATTCCTGTCCAATCCATATAAGAATTTATATCAGCAATACTTAAATAAGACATTGCTCTATCTGGTGCTGTGCTAGTAGCGCTTGCTGTGCCTCCTGTCCATGCAATTGTATTTCTGCTCACTACGGCATCACTATTCTTGTGCGAAGCATCAGTAACATCTCTATTATTTTTTTGATTTTCATTTAAGCTATTGAAAAATGCTATCCATTGCCCTTCTGATACTTCATATTTCATAACATAAAAAGCATTGAATCCTTTAGGAAAATTGGCAACTAATGTTCCTGTATGATCACCTCCACCTGAATTAGTATTTGTATAGTATAAATTTCCTGAACTATTTGCAATTGTTAATGCATTTTCTGAGGTAATTCGATACGATGATGATGTAGAAAATCCACCTGAATGGAACTTATTTGCTTCATCTCCTGTCGTCCCACCTACATAAAAAGATCCTTGTGGTACATATACCATCTCGACAGCAAATACTTGAATGTCTATAATGTCATTTGTATCCGTAGAACCAAAGTTCCATCGAATTTGCATATTTTGGAAGTTTACATTTCCATTTCCGTCAGAATCTCTGTAAATAAAAGCCCCGATTCCATCAGAAGTTACATTTAATGTAGCACCTGTAGAAGCGACAGAATTTGCTTGGCTGATGATTCCATGTGTCCATGCACCATTATTTACACGATATTTGATAAATACCCAAGCAACATCATAGTTTGAAGGTCCAGAGCTTATTCTCCATGAATTTTCCCAACTTAAATCGAATTCAACATGAACCCAATTACTGACTTCATTTAGGTTTTCTAAAGATATATTACTAACAGTGATGTTGTTTGCTTTACTTGTTTGTATTAAACAAACTAATAAAAGCGTTAAAATAATTTTTTTCATTTGGATTTATTTTAAATAATTAATTTCTTGATTTTTATTCGATAATAATTTTCTTAGTTATAGTTCCACTTTCAGAAAACGCTTTTAAAAGATATACACCAATTGGTAGGTGGCTAATCTCTATTTGATCAGTTTCTCTTGTTGAAATTACTTGCTTTCCAAGTAAATCAAAAAGTTGAATTTTATTTATTTCAATTGTTGAGTTGATGTTTATAATATCAGTTGCTGGATTTGGATATATAGATATTGTATTCGTGATTAGAGTATCTCTATCTATTGATAATACAGCACCTGTGTTTTCAAGTATAGCGTTTAAAAATTGCGTTGGAGGAAAATTAGTGCAATCTGCACTTGAGAAAGGTCCAGGGTTACTGCCACAAATCGTAAAAAACTGATCTGTAACTAGCGGAATTATTGAATTATTATTCTCAAATTCAACCATTGGGTCTTGATTAACATCTATGTATTCAAGTTTTATATGAATTAATTTTGCAGGAACTATAGTAACATTATTTGCAACAAAAGTTTCGGAAGAAAAAACTTCAGAAAATGACCAAGAAACACGAGATGTAGTATTATCGTTAATTACAAAATTACCATATACAGGAGCTGCGGCTGCATCTACAAATTGTCCGCAAATATATCCGTCTCCTGATCCACTACCGATAGTTCCATTAGGTTGAGTTACTTCAAAGCGATTGGCTGCATTTACATTTGTTCCAAAAGCAGCAGTATTATAATTAAAGTAGAGTTGACCTGAACCTACTTTAAAGTCTGCAACTCCATTGGTTTCAATCAAAACATCTGCTTCGTAAAAATCATTACTTCCATCATTTGTGTTTACAGCATTCATAAATGTAAACTTGATGTTTTGTGCATAATTTGTTGTTCCAATTAATAATGCGATTAAAATAATTAATTGTTTCATAGTGTTTGTGTAGTTCTGTTTCATTTTTTGTTTTTTAAAGGGTTATTTGTTTTTTAGGTGTTTTTTCACTTCAAAATTAGTTTGTTTATTCTTTTTCGGCTAGCATTATTTTTGCAAACACTAGCACTATTCTTTCATTTTTGGTGTAAAATGCCCAAAACAGGACGATTTACTATTATTTCTTTCGTTTAGCATATAGTTTTAAATCCTGCTCTCTTGAAAATTGTTGTCCTTTACCTTTATTTGGATTTAAAAGATTGTTAAGGTCTGTATTTTGTACTTGTGTGTTCATATCAAGATCTGCGTTGTCATAAGCAGAAGGCTGTCCAAGTAAAGGTCTTACAGCAGTTAAATCTGTATTTTGTATTTGTCCGTTACCATCATAATCACCAGCATAGAGTGCAAATATTCCGTTTCCAAGATCTACAACTGCATTTGCGCCACCATTAACAACTGCCAAACCTGTAGTAAGGTCTAATATTGTGGTTGTTGCTGATAATGCAACAGTATTTGCAGATAATATTCCTAAATGATTACGATGACTCACTGCTACAAAATAGTTGTCTGAGGTAAGGTCAAAACTTAAAGACGAAGTTCCGTCAACACTAACAATATTACCATCGCGCTGTAAAAGTGCTGATTGTGATGCCAAAATATTGGTATTGTCATTTTCATCACGTAGTTCTACCCAAACCCAATCTACAATTGCATCACTTCCTGTTGGTGTAAATACGGAAGCATCGCATGTTAAAACATCGGCATAAGGACTTGTAGTTGGTATTAAACTTGCAACTCTTAGGTTATCTCTCATCAATGTTTCTTCTCCAGAAACAGGATTGATATATGCACCTTGAAAAAATGCAATTGGATCAATTTTAATGTCAACAACAACTTCTGGATTGATAAACCCTTCGGAAACTATAATGTTTCCTGCACTTAATTCTTGAACGTTTACTTCACCAATTGTATAGAGTATTTCTATTCCTCCTGCAGTTGAACTTGCTCCACCGCTATCGATACTAAACTTCTCGATAGTTTGCGCATTTGTTATAATGCTTATGAATAGCATTGTTGAAATTGTGATTTTTATTTTCATGGTTTTTTTATTTTTGTAAAGATACTATCTGCTAGATCCTTTATTTTTAAGGGAAAACCCTTAATTTGATATATTAGTGAATTTCCGATTTTTATAATAGCATTTCAAATTTATTAAACACATTCACTGAAAAAGAATATTTTTTAGTGAACGGCTACTTTTATTTAGTGAATGACACTTTACTTCTATATATTACTGTCAATCAAACTTGTTTTGTAAACATTAACTCGTTTTTTGTTTTTCAAAATTAGACTATACTCTCATATTCGACTTGTACTATTGTAGCAAAGAGTAGTACTATTGTTGCTTTTTTTTGGTAAAAACTCATTTTATCATCAAAAATAAGCAGTTTTAATATTCTTTAATCTTATAACGTGTTTAAACCTTTTCATAATTGGTACTATTCTGTTTGTAGTTGACTGTTAGTTATTTTCTAACGCTTCTATTCTTAACTTTAAAGTTTCAATAATCTCTTGTTGTTCTTGTATGGCCTTAATAAGTACTGGTATAAGTTCTGTGTAAGACAGTGTTAATATGTCTGCTTCTTTATTATAATTGGTGATGCTTGGAAATATTTTTTGTACCTCTTGTGATATTAAACCCAAGTTGCGCTTGGTGCCTGTTTGATTTTTCATGAGATAACTTACAGGATTTAACTGCATAATTTTATTAAGTGTGCCGTTTTCAAAACTTGTAATGTTTTTTTTTAAGCGTCTATCTGATATTGATGAATAATTACCTGTAGATTCACTAAAAAAACCTCGGTAATCACCATTTCTATACATGGATAAATTACCATTAGGTCGAGTTTCAAATCGCCACGAAGAAGTATCGTCTGATGCATTTTGAATACTTAATGTTCCACCAGTAATGACATCACCATTTATTTGTAATAATCCTGCATCGAAATCACCATAAATAAGTGGGTTACTAGATATGTTATTATTTATATATAATTTATTGTTAGATGACGATGACGTAAAGCCTCCCGCTCTATTCCCAATAAATACATTTCCGCTTCCTGTGTTATTAACTCCTGCTCTATAACCTATTGCGACATTATCACTTCCTATTATACTATTTTCAAGCGATGAATGTCCAATAGCAACATTCCGTTCACCAGAAGTATTCTTATACAATGATTTATATCCAAGGCCAGAATTTCTATTGTCACTTCCGTCATCATCATTTCCTGCTACACGCCCCAGAAAAATGGAAGAGCCTTGAAAACTACCAAAAGGGTCTGATTTACCATCATTCAAATTATTTACTCCTATGTTTAGATTACTAATATTCACTCTCTCAGCATATTTTGCATAAGGCACAGTCTTAAAAAGTGTTGTACCCATATCAACGAAAGAAGTGCCACCAGTAATGTCAATTTCAACTTCTAGAGAAAAACCGTAGTTGAACCAAGGAATAAAAGAAAAAGTACCCAAATTAGATACTCCCTCTCCAATATTTACTATAACAATACCATTTTCATTGGTTGTTGTTGCATGGGTTTCTCGATAATAATCGAAACCAATTGCGGTAATTGTAAATCGTAATGTTACATCTTGCTCAACAAGTACATTACCTAAATCGTCTTTTATAAGGGCTTTATAGTTAAAGCCTGTTTGTGCAGTTGCTTTATAGGTTAGTAATAGTGCTAATCCTACAATGATGTGTTTAAGTGTTTTCATAATAAATTTATTTTATAATTAATTAGGTACTACCAATATTTCTACACGTCTGTTTTTACTTCTATTTATATCAGAATCATTTTTTACTAATGGTTTAGATTCTCCATAGCCTTTTTCTTGCCATTTAAATTGAGAACTAGGTATTAATTGTCTTAGTGCCTTCGATACGCTTTTAGCACGTGCTAAAGACAATGCATTATTGGTTGCTTCATTCCCAATATCATCGGTATGCCCTTCCACAATAACTCTTCCTTTTTTGAGTATGGTTATACTATTTACCAATTCTTTTAAAGCGTCAATACCTTTTGGTTTTAATATGCTTTTACCAGAATCAAATAAAACTTGACTGTCTAAATTTAAGCGCATAGCAGAACCAATGGCTGCAATGGCATCTACATCTGCTCCTGGAATACCACTTTTTTCTTTAAGGTCTTTGAATCGTACATAATAAAAGAGATCATTTGGCTTTACAAAAGGACTAATATCTACTTCAGCTACACCACCATCAATCTTTCCTATTTTTATCCAAGACTTACCGTCTTTGGATATTTCAAGTTCTGTGGGTTCTAATTGTCCGATTTCAAATAAATATAAATCTGGACCATTAACATCTACCAAAGCGTTGTCTGTAAAGCGTATCGTAAGTGTACCTCCAAGCCCAAGACTGTAAATTCCTGTAGCATCATCAAAAGTTTTTATAACGTCTGGTTCTCCTAACACATTTTTCACTTCTTGTGTTAAGAGTTTTGGATGATCTACGTTTATCACTTCATCTGCAAATGATAAAGGACCTAAGGGTAGATATACTGTTTTTTTAAGGTTACCAACGTAACTTAGACCAACTTCATCTTCATAAAACAAATTAGGATTTAGTTTTTTAAATTTTGCTTTTGCTACTTTTGATTTACGAGCAATATCATTGTGAAAAATTTTCACAGTCTTTTTTCTATATTTAATGGCACGTTTAAATTTTGGACTCGCTTTCATCTTTCCTGAAGCAATTGCTTTTTCAGTTTCTTCCAATTCGGCAAGTAATTCTTTAGATTCTTTTTCACTATGCATTTGACCTGACTTATCACGAAGTGTTTTCATTTTTAACTCTTCTTCAGGACTTGCTTTAACCTCATTTTTTCTTTCTATGTCAGACATTACATAACCAGCTTCAGTAAGGTTCATTTGTTCCATAACATTTGTGCCTGCCAAAGAATCTATCTTTTTTAATTTAGCCATAGTAGCTTTTGGCCCTGATTCTGCTTGTACTAAAAGAATAGCTTCTTCTAAAGACACTCCAGTACTGGTGTTTTTAGAAGTTAATTGCTCTTTGGATATTTTGCCTTTTAAAATAGGTTCGTTTTGTTGTTCTTCTTTTCTATTTTTTATGGCTTCTTGAGCAAGTATTTTTAGACTATCTGGATTGTTAATGAGTTTTTGCATAGACTCTCGAGATACGCCACTTTCTTCTAAGAGATCTAAAATTGCAGACGATGATAACAAATTTTTTAGCGCACCAGAATTACTTGTTTCATTATTGTTTGTATCTCCTAATTTTAATAGTTCTTCAAGAGAAGTACTTTCTTTATTTTCACTGCCCGAATTTAGGAGTTTACCTAATTCTTCTACGGATATCTCTAAATTATCAGATGATAAATCAGTTTGTTTTTGATTTTCACTGTCATTGGATTTAATTTCAGATTCAGAAATAGAAATGCTGTCTTTTTTATCCTTTTCATAACAAGAATGAAGGGTAAAAATAAGTGCTAAAATGAAAATTATTTTTTTCATAACGGTCGTTTATTTATAAATTCTTGAAGCTTTTAATGCTTCTAAAACACTAAACATTTGTGCTTCATATCCAGCTCTACTATTAAATCTGCCATTTGGTCCTCCGTAACATGCGCCAATACCTTCAAGGTCTTCCTCCATTGATGCTATATACCCATCAAACCTTTCATTATAAACTGCTTTTAAGTTGTCCATAGCTGGTCTCACTCTATGAAGTAAAATGGGACCCCAAGCCATACCGCCACCACCTGGAAGCGCAGACATTGCGTTACCATATTCTATCCATTGATTTAAGACAGTTACTCTTCTCAAATAGTATTTTTGCATAAAATCAAAATAAGCACGATGCGTGGTGAAAGCTAGTAATGTTCGCTCTAGACATCGCTGACAAGCTTGTATGTCTTCACAATAAAGCAGTATTTCGCCACCGCCGCCATCATCCCTATCAAAGTCTTCATCGTCTTGCGATAATAAATCAACTTGCTGCTGTAATTGTTGTACCTGCCTTCTGAGTCTATTCAATTCTTCATTGTTTCTGTCAACTGGCAGTGTTCTTTGATCACCCTCAGTATCTTCCCCTGGACTGCCTTCTCCATAATCTCTATCAAATTGTTCATTAGTTTCTTTAATTCTTCTTAAAACTTCTGCAGCTTCTTCACCAGTTAATTCTCTAACTCCAGGTGCAGTATCCAAACGAACAAGAACTGTTTCTAAAGAGGTATCTCCTGCCACGACCATATCAGCTACTCCTATATTCATTACGGTCTCAACTGGGACTTGGTTACCTACATTACTTGTTCTATATTCATAAAACACAGGTGAGTTTCCTTGGCCATCTATTGGTACTAATTTTGGTTGACTGGTTTGTGCTATGCAAAATTGTGTTGAACACAAAAGGATAAGTATTAACGTTGTGTTTTTTGTGCTTTTTCTTTTCTTTTTTATACTAGCAATTACTGGAATTTTATTAGGCCTGAAAAGCAATAGTAATGGCTTAATTATACCAAA
>JAKITY010000024.1 GCA_021647835.1 Flavobacteriaceae bacterium
GCCAAAACTCTTAAAAGATAACATCAGAAAACAGAAAAACGCTCAGGGAAAACTAATTCTTGAGCGTTTTTACTTAATTGTTTTCTGAAAGTTAATCTTTTGGTCTTACTTCTGAAAGTGCCTATTTAAAAGCATTCTCACCAGTAATATCTAAACCAGTAATTAATAAGTGAATGTCATGTGTACCTTCATAGGTAATAACGCTTTCAAGATTCATCATGTGTCTCATAATAGAATATTCACCAGAAATTCCCATAGCACCTAATACTTGACGTGCTTCACGAGCAATTTTTAGCGCCATATCTACATTATTACGTTTCGCCATAGATATTTGAGCAGAGGTTGCTTTATCTTCGTTTTTAAGAGTTCCTAATCGCCAAGTTAATAATTGTGCTTTTGTGATTTCGGTAATCATTTCAGCCAATTTCTTTTGTTGTAATTGAAAACCAGCAATTGGTTTTCCAAATTGTGTACGTTCTTTAGAATATCTTAACGCAGTATCATAACAATCCATTGCAGCGCCAATTGCACCCCAAGCAATACCATAACGAGCAGAGTCTAAGCAACCCAAAGGTGCTCCTAACCCACTCTTTTCTGGTAATAAACTTTCTTTTGGAACCTTGACATTGTCAAAAATTAATTCTCCAGTTGCAGAAGCACGTAAAGACCATTTGTTGTGCGTTTCAGGAGTTGAAAACCCTTCCATATCACGCTCCACAATTAGACCATGAATACGACCACTTTCATCCTTTGCCCAAACTATGGCAACATCAGCAAAAGGCGCATTTGAAATCCACATTTTAGCACCATTTAATAAATAATGGTCGCCCATATCTTTAAACTTTGTTTCCATTCCACTCGGATTTGAACCATGGTTTGGCTCCGTTAATCCAAAACAACCAATAAACTCTCCACTTGCTAATTTAGGTAAGTATTTATGTTTTTGTTCTTCAGTTCCATACTTCCAAATAGGATACATAACCAATGAAGACTGTACAGACGCTGTTGAACGAACACCAGAATCTCCACGTTCTAATTCTTGCATAATCAAACCATAAGAAATTTGATCGAGTCCTGCACCACCATACTCAACAGGAATATAAGATCCAAAAGCACCAACTTCAGCCAAACCTTTTATAATTTGATGAGGAAATTCTGCCTTTTGACAAGCTTCTTCAATGATTGGAGAAACATCACGTTTTACCCATTTTCTTGCAGCATCTCGTATTAAAATATGTTCTTCAGTTAGTAATTCGTCTAGGTTGTAATAATCTGGAGCTTGAAATAAATCTTGAGCCATTTTTTTAAATTTTGAAAGTTTTGCCAAAGTTACAAATTTATAGTAGATGATTTTGCTAATTATATATTGAAAATACTATTTCTTGCAGAAAATTATTTACTTATCTTTGTTCGGATGAGATTTACGTTTGGAAAAGAAGAAAAATTAAAAAGCAGAAAGCAAATAGAAAAATTATTTGCAGAAGGAAATACAGTAAAAGAGTTTCCTATTCTGATGAAGTTTTTAAAGGTTGATGAAAGTGATTTTCCAGTAAAAGCTGCATTTTC
The DNA here is from genome assembly GCA_021647835.1 of Flavobacteriaceae bacterium. Lineage (GTDB taxonomy): Bacteria > Bacteroidota > Bacteroidia > Flavobacteriales > Flavobacteriaceae > Urechidicola. The sequence continues at coordinate 1,567 of JAKITY010000024.1, forward strand.
AGTTCCAAAACGTAATTTTAAATTAGCCGTTCATCGCAATAGAATAAAAAGGTTACTACGAGAAGCATATAGATTAAATAAGCATATTTTATTCAATAATATAGAAGGTAAATACGTTATAATGTTTATCTATACTGATAAAACAGAATGGAATTATGTAGATTTAGAAGAAAAGATGATTATAGTATTAAATAAATTCATCAAAAAACAAAAAACAGAAATATGAAAATATCAGTAAGTTTATTTATTATTGGAACTATGTTTTTGGGTTGTAATAGTAGTAATTCTGACAAAAGTTACTCTAAAGAATATGATTATTCTGAAGGTGTAGAAGAAATTGTGATGGAATCAAAAGAGGTAACACAAGGAATTCCAACACCAGAAAGTCAAACGACTTCAAAAATAATTAAAGAAAGTAATTTACGCTTTGAAACAGCATCAATTGAAAACACACACCAAACGATTGTAAGTTTACTTGAGAAATATAAAGGTTTTATTCAAAGAGATCAGACCTCAAAAAACTACAATACAATTGAAAGAAATTTAACCATTAGAATTCCAACTGAAGGATTTCAACCAGTTTTAGACGGTATTGCGCAAGGTGTAAAAGTATTTGATAGAAAAGAAATTTCGCAACGCGATGTTACCGAAGAATTTATTGACCTCGAAGCGCGTTTAAAAGCCAAAAGAAAATTAGAAGAACGTTATTTGGAATTACTTAAAAAGGCAAAAAACGTAAAAGAAATGCTCGAAATTGAGCGAGAAGTAGCAAAAATAAGAGAAGAAATAGAAGCGAAACAAGGAAAGCTAAAGTATCTTCAAAACAAAGTTTCGTTAAGTACAATTCACGTTTCTTTTTACGAAACGATTGCATTTGAAAAAGCACAATCGCAAACCTATTTTAGTAGAGTTATCAAAGCCTTAAAGGGCGGATTTACAGGAATTGGAGAATTTGTAATTGGTATTTTATATTTATGGCCATTTATATTGATTGGAACATTATTCTTTATTTTTATTAGAAGGAAAATCAGAAAAAAGTAGAATTATTAACGAATGTCATTCCTGCGAAGGCAGGAATCTATTCAAAGTTTAAGTTTAGATTTCTGCTGGAGTTTATCTTAAGCAGAGCCGAAAGGCAGAAATGACAAAAATAATATAGGAATGACAAATAATAATAATAATATTGAAAGTATATTAATTACAGGTGGAGCAGGGTTTATAGGTTCTAATTTTATTCCATATTTTATTGATAACAATCCGAATATTAGCGTAATAAATTTAGATAAATTGACTTATGCTGGAGATTTATCAAATTTAAAAGAGATTGAAAATCATGAACGTTATGTTTTTATTGAAGGAGACATTTGCGATAGAAATTTAGTAGAAGAACTATTTGTAAAACACAACATTAAAGGTGTAATTAACTTTGCAGCCGAATCTCATGTAGATAATTCAATTACCAATCCAGATGAGTTTATTAAAACTAATATTTTTGGAACATTTAATTTAATTGATGTTGCACGTAATTATTGGATGTATGCTCCAAACAACTATAAAAAAGGATACGAAAACTGTCGTTTTCATCATGTTTCTACAGATGAAGTTTATGGAACTTTAGGTGAAACAGGATTGTTTACCGAAACCACGCCTTATGCACCAAACAGTCCGTATAGCGCATCAAAAGCATCGTCAGATTTTGTAGTGAGAAGTTATTACCACACCTATGGAATGAATGTTGTTACAACCAATTGCTCTAACAATTACGGACCAAAACAACATGATGAAAAATTGATTCCAACTATTATTAGAAAATGTTTATCAGAAGAAAATATTCCAATTTATGGTGATGGGACCAACATTAGAGATTGGCTATATGTGTTAGATCACTGCAAAGGGATAGAATTAGCATACAAAACAGGAAAAATCGCAGAAACCTATAATATTGGCGGAAAAAACGAACGAAATAATTTGTATATTGTTGACACTATTTGCGCTGTTTTAGATGAATTAGAACCAAGAAAAAACGGAAAACTATACAAGGAATTAAAATCATTTGTAACCGACAGACCAGGACACGACTTTAGATACGCCATTGACGCATCAAAAATCGAAAACGAATTAGGTTGGAAAGCTGAAGAAAATTTTGAATCAGGAATTAAAAAAACAGTACTTTGGTACTTAGAGAAATATAATAAATAACTAGGTCTCGACTGCGCTCGACTATACATAATATAGTGTGTCACCTCGAGCGCAGTCGAGAGGTTAAAAATAAAAAATGAAAGGAATTATACTCGCAGGAGGCTCAGGAACAAGACTACATCCACTAACATTGGCAGTAAGTAAACAATTAATGCCAGTTTATGACAAACCGATGATTTATTATCCACTTTCTACATTAATGAATGCAGGAATTCGAGAAATATTAATTATTTCTACGCCTCAAGATACACCACTATTTCAAAAATTATTAGGCGATGGTAAAAAATATGGATGCTCATTTGAGTATGCAGTTCAAGAACATCCAAACGGATTGGCTGAAGCATTTATTATTGGTAAAGATTTTATTGGTGATGATAAAGTCGCACTGATTTTGGGTGATAATATTTTTTACGGTACAGGTTTGGCAGAATTACTACAAGCCAATAACAATCCTGATGGCGGAATAATTTATGCATATCACGTACAAGATCCAGAACGTTATGGAGTGGTAGATTTTGATAAGAACGGTAAGGCAATTTCGATTGAAGAAAAGCCTACGAATCCAAAGTCAAACTTTGCAGTTCCAGGAATTTATTTTTATGACAATGATGTTGTAGAAATAGCGAAAAACATGAAACCGAGCGATAGAGGAGAATTAGAAATTACAGATATCAACAAAGAATACTTAAAAAGAGGAAAATTAAAAGTTTCTATTCTTGATAAAGGTACTGCTTGGTTAGACACAGGAACATTCAATTCGCTCATGCAAGCATCACAGTTTGTACAAGTAATTGAAGAACGTCAAGGTTTAAAAATCGGAGCAATTGAAGAAGCGGCATATCGAATGAACTTCATCTCTTCGGATGCGTTAAAAGTATTGGCAATACCATTATTAAAAAGTGGTTACGGAACACATTTATTAAGTATATTGGACGAATAAATGAAGGTAATAGAAACGAAACTTAAAGGATGTCTTATCATAGAGCCAACTATTTTTAAAGATGATAGGGGTTATTTTTACGAGACTTTTAATCAACAAAAGTTTGAAGAATTAACAGGACAAACAGTAAGTTTTGTGCAAGACAACGAATCGATGTCTTCAAGAGGTGTTTTAAGAGGATTACACTATCAAATAGGAGAGTTTGCGCAAGCAAAATTAGTTCGTGTAGTTCAAGGTTCGGTTTTGGATGTTGCAGTAGATATTAGAAAAGACTCACCAACTTATGGAGAGCATATTTCAATAGAAATTTCATCAGAAAACAAAAAACAACTGTTTGTTCCAAGAGGTTTTGCACATGGTTTTGTGGTGTTAAGTAAAACGGTTATGTTTTTATATAAATGTGATAATTTTTACAATGAACAGTCTGAAAGAGGAATAATTTACAATGATAAAACCTTAAATATTGATTGGCAAATACCTAAACACGAGTTAATTACATCCGAAAAGGATATTGTTTTACCAACATTTGAAAATACTGAAAAATGAAAACCGTATTAGTCACAGGAGCAGATGGTCAATTAGGAAAGTGTATAAAAGATGTTGCTAAATCGACAGAAAAAATACAATTTATTTACACGAATTCATCAGAATTAGATATTACAAATAAAGCTTCTGTTTTTTCTTTTTTTGCTGATGAAAAAATTGACTATTGTATCAATTGCGCTGCTTATACGGCTGTAGATAAAGCAGAATCAGAAATTGAAAAAGCAACTAAAATAAATGCTGATGGAGTTCAGAATTTAGCAGAAATTTGTAAAGAAACAGAAACTATTTTAATCCATATTTCAACTGATTTTGTTTTTGACGGAACCAAGAACACGCCTTATCTAGAGACCAACAAAACCAATCCAAAAGGAGTATATGGCAGTACAAAATTACAAGGCGAAGAAGCAATAAAAAACGTATTAAAAAAATACTTTATTATTCGAACTTCATGGTTGTATTCTGAGTATGGAAGTAACTTTATGAAAACAATGCTGAAGCTTGGAAAAGATAAAAATAAGTTAAGCGTTGTAAACGACCAAAAAGGAACACCAACGTATGCTGTAGATTTGGCAAAAGTTATTTTGAAAATTATTGAAACAAACAGTAATAACTTTGGCATTTATCATTATAGTAATAAAGGAGTAACAACTTGGTACGAGTTTGCACAAGAAATATTTAAAGAGAGTAAAATTCCGATTGATTTAAAATCAGTAACAACTGAGGAATATCCAACAGCGGCAGAGCGACCTAAATATAGTGTGTTAGATTCTTCAAAAATAAAAAATGACTTACAGATAGAAATCCATTTTTGGAAAAAAAACCTTAAAAAAGCACTACAAAATTTTAGTAAATATGAAAAAAATCAAAAATAAAATAATTGCAACGTTACTTATTATTGCCGTTACAATTTCGTTTTCTTATAAATCAGATTTTTTTGAAATTGCGAAACAAATAGAGATTTACACAACACTTTTTAAGGAACTAAACCTTTATTATATAGACGAGATAAATCCTGCAGAAGTTACCGAAAGAGCAATAAACAATGTGTTACAAAATTTAGACCCTTACACGCGTTTTTATGACGAACAAGGAGTTGAAGATGCAAAAATAAAACGAGAAGGTCAGTATGGAGGTGTTGGCGCATCGATTGTGTATAGAGAAGGAAATCTGATAGTTAGAGAAATCTATAAAGATAATCCTGCACATAAAGCAGGGTTATTAGTAGGAGATAAAATTTTAAAAATTGACAATACTATTTTAAAAGATCAACCAGAAGAAGTAACACGAGCAATGCTAAAAGGCTTACCAAACTCGACAATCAAAATACAAGTAAAAAGACAAAATCAGGTTTTAGATTTTAATCTCACAAGAGAAACAATTGAAATAAATCCAGTTCCTTTTTACGGAATGGTGGATGAAGAAGTTGGTTATATTTATTTTATGAAATTCAATAAAAAAGCATCAAAAAAAATAAAAGAGGCTTTTTTGGATTTAAAATCCCAAGGAATGACTAAGTTGATTATAGATGTTAGGCACAATCCTGGAGGGTTATTAAATGAAGTGATAAAAATTGTCAATTTTTTCATTCCAAAAGGAAAAGTAGTCGTTACAACTCGTGCTAAATTAGACAAATGGAGTAACACACTTAAAACAAAAAGTCAGCCAATAGATACTGAAATTTCAATAGCAATACTGATAGACAATCGTTCTGCATCAGCATCAGAAATATTAGCAGGAGCCTTACAGGATTATGATAGAGCAGTAATTATTGGCGAACGTTCTTTTGGAAAAGGTTTGGTACAAAGAAGTCGAAAATTAACTTATGGAACACAGTTAAAACTAACAATATCAAAGTATTACACGCCAAGCGGACGCTGTATTCAAGAGTTAGATTATACCAATAGAGATCAAAAAACGGGAAAAGTGCCTAAATTTTCTAATGGAGAAGTAAATAAATTTTTAACCGAAAATGGAAGAACAGTTTATGACGGCGGCGGAGTAACTCCAGATATTGAAATTAAAAAACCAACACAAACGGCAGCCACAAAACGACTTTTAACTTCTGATGCTTTTTTTAATTATATAACGTCTTATTATTACAAGAACGCTACAATTTCAAAACCAGAAAATTTTCAACTAAATGAAAAAGAATTTAACTCGCTTAAAGAGTATTTAAGGAATAATGCTAAAGATTATCAATTGTCATCTGAAAAAGCGCTTAAAAAAGTTATTGAAAACATAGAGAAAGACAAATTAAATATTAAATTGCAATACAATGCGTTATTAAATCAATTACAACTTGAAAAATTAGCAGCATTAGATGAAAACAAAGAGGAAATTTTAAATCATTTAACCACTAAAATTATAAACAGATATTATTTTAAAGAAGGAGAGTATCAACAAAAAATAAAATTTGATAAAACAATAAAAGAGTCTATAAAAATCCTTAAAAACGAAAAACAATACACTGCTATTTTGAATTAGATTATTTGATGAATAAAACGTATCTTTGCTCGCTATATACAAATGGAAAAGGGAAAACTAAAATCAAGAACTAGATCACAAGAATCATCAGCTGCAATTGAAAAACTGTACATTTCGATGCGCCATCTCTTTAGTAGAGGTTTCTACAAACCTATGGGGATTTCTGGAGAAACATTACGAGAATCATTATTAGCACTTCGCCCAGAAATTTATGGCTCTATTGCCGAAGAAAAAGCAGAATTAAGTGGACTAACTTACGTTATTGATAGGCTTCCAATAGGAATAGAAGAATGTAGATTCATTAATTTAACAGCAGATGAAGGCTACTCAAAATCACATTTTGAAGTAATAATCCCATCAAAACGTCGCCGTAATTGTTATAGAATAGATAAAGATCAGATGAATATTGAGGTAACTCGAGGACGGTCTGAAATTTATGATATTCTAACGCATTTAACATTTTTATTTATAGAATCACATAAGATATTAAATCGAGTGTTAATAAATGATGAAGGAAAAACCATTAGAGAATGGCAATTACTCGAAGAAATTGTGTTAAATAACAAAAAACTATCTCAAAGTGAACGAGAAGTTACGTTGGCTCATGTTGGCAATATTTTAGGACGCACATTTAAAGAAGTTTCAGCTACGCACAATGATTTTACTACTGATGAAAATCCAGATAGATTTTTTCAATTGATATATTGGTTGGGAAAATTAGCAATCAATGAGGTTAGAGAAAATAAAAAGCGAGAGATTACCTTTACATCCTTATTAAGAGAAAGTATTGGGCATCATGTTTATGGTGATATTTGGGCAAATGACATTAAAGAAGTTTTAGATAAGGAAAGTTTACTACAAAGACCAATTCATATAATCAGTGCAAATATGCATAGTGTTATGAATTCTATTTACGCGCCAATTATACTAAAGAAATACGTTAAGAAAGATGATATTGCATTGTTTGAAATGCTAAGTGAAGATAAAAATACAGATTTTCGTAAAAAAGTAAAAATGTTTGCCGCTAAAAAAGGATTGTTTTATATTGAAGATAAATCAGGAACAAACATCAATGTGCAAATAATAGACACTACAAAAATAGACTTTGATTTAACAACCTATAATATTAAAAACTCAAAAGGAGAAAAACCAGTTCTTGTAGTGATGGATTATGCTTTTGGTGAGCAGGCTTATGAAACAATGGATGAACTTTTAAAGCCATATTATTGTAATAATGGAAAAACACATCATTTAAATATTGAATCGGTTTCAATAATGGGAAAAGCAGGAATATTAGAAGGAGGAAAAGGAGATATTATGATTCCATCATCACATATTTTTGAAGGAACGGCAGATAATTATCCGTTTGAAAATGAGTTGAATAAAAAAGATTTAGAAGGGTTAGGCGTTGAAGTTTTTGAAGGAGCAATGATATCAGTTTTAGGAACATCACTTCAAAATAAGGATGTTTTAGAGTTTTTTCACGACTCCACTTGGAGTGTAATAGGTCTTGAAATGGAAGGAGCACATTATCAAAAAGCAATCCAAGCAGCATCAAAAATTAGAGGAAATATTTCAAAGGACGTGAAGGTAAGATATGCATACTATGCTTCAGATAACCCTTTAGAAACAGGAAGTACACTTGCTTCAGGAGGTTTAGGGACAACGGGAGTTAGACCAACATATATAATAACACAAAAAATATTAGACCAAATTTTTTAAAAAGCACTTATAATGGGCAAGAAAAATAAAAAGAATCAAATAACAGTTAAAGAAGAAGAAATTGATTTAGGAAAGTTGTTTACTTTAATTGGAAATGTATTTTCAAATTTATTTGAATTTATTGGAAGGGTTTTAAAAAATTTCTTTCACTATTTTATATTGTTGTTAATCTTTATAAAAGAACACTTAGTAAAAATTGGAATTGCAATAATATTAGGAGCTATCATTGGGTATGCTATTGACTCTACAGTACTAGACAAATATAGTTATGATATGATTATTGAACCAAACTATGGCTCCATTGATCAAATTTTTGAAAAAATGGAATATTATAATGTTTTAATTGAAGAAAAAGACTCCTTGAGGCTACACAAAGAGTTTAATATTTCTTATGAAGAAGCAAATAGTTTAGTTAGTTTTAAGTTAGAACCTTATGAAACGAAAAAAGACCAAATATTGGCGTATGATACATTTATTAAAAATACTGATACATTAACACAAAGGAATTTTACATTTAGCGATTTTGTTGGAGATGGAACTTCACAGTTTGACTCTAAACGTTATGTATATAGAATTAATTCTAAAATTAATAATTTAACACTTTTTGGAGATAAAATATTAGCAGATATTGAAAAAAACCCAACAATACAAAAAAAGAAAAGAATACAGTTATATACATTAAAATTAGATTCAATAGCCGCAAGAGTTGCATTAAGAGAAATTGATTCTTTGCGTAGTATATATAAAAAGGTAACCTTGTCAGAGTTGGAGAAAGAAATAACTCCTAATAGTAGCAGTACATATCTTGATTTTTCAAAGGAATCAAAATCTAACAATAATGACATTGCATTATTTAACATTTCAAAAGATTTGAATAAAAAGTTGATTGAGATAGAAAAAGCTAAAGAAACGAGTTTAGACGTTGTTAATGTAATTACAACTTTTAATCCAGTTGGATCCAATAGAGGGAAAATTTCAGACACATATAAGTTTATTTTAACTTATTTATTTGGTGGAGGAATGTTAGCGTTTTTATTACTGAAAAGGTTAAACAATTATCTCAACCACTATAAAAATAAAAACATACAATTGTAATTCGATATGCAAAAAAAGACAGCATTAATAACAGGAGTAACAGGGCAAGATGGAGCGTATTTGAGTGAATTTTTATTAAAAAAGGGGTATATCGTACACGGATTAAAACGCAGATCATCTTTATTCAATACAGGACGAATAGACCATTTATATCAAGATCCACATATAGAAGACCGAAAATTTTTTTTACATTATGGGGATTTGACTGATAGCACAAACCTAATAAGAATCATTCAAGAAGTTCAGCCAGACGAAATATATAATCTTGCTGCAATGAGTCACGTACACGTTTCTTTTGACATGCCGGAATATACTGCAAATGCAGACGGAATAGGAACTCTGAGAATCCTAGAAGCAATAAGAATACTTGGTTTAGAAAAGAAAACAAGAATTTACCAAGCCTCAACGTCTGAGTTGTATGGTAAAGTTCAAGAAGTACCACAAACAGAAACAACACCTTTTTACCCAAGAAGCCCTTACGCAGTTGCAAAAATGTATGCATATTGGATTACGGTAAATTATCGAGAGGCTTATGGAATGTACGCTTGTAATGGTATTTTATTTAACCATGAGTCGCCAATAAGAGGAGAAACATTTGTAACACGTAAAATAACAAGGGCAACATCTAGAATAGTTCTAGGATTACAAGATAAAATTTTCTTAGGAAACCTTGACGCCAAAAGAGATTGGGGACACGCAAAAGATTATGTAAGAATGATGTGGATGCTTTTGCAACACGATGAACCAGAAGATTGGGTTATCGCTACAGGCAAAACAACCTCTGTTCGAGATTTTGTAAAAATGAGTTTTGCGCATGCAGGAATAGAACTTGAATTTACAGGAGAAGGAGTAGGTGAAAAAGGAACAATAAAAGCATGTAATAATCCTAAATACCAATTAGAAACAGGAAAAGAAGTTATTGCAATTGATGAAAAATACTTTAGACCAACAGAAGTAGAACTACTAATTGGAGACGCAACGAAGGCAAAAGAAAAATTAGGTTGGGTTCCAAAATATGATTTACAAGAATTAGTAGATGATATGATGCAAAGCGATTTAAATCTGATGCAAAAGCAACAGTATTTAAAAGATGGAGGTTATAGAATTAAAAATTACTTTGAATAAAAACTCTCCATGGACAAAAAGTCTAAAATATACATTGCAGGACATAGAGGTCTTGTAGGGAGTGCCATTATTGATAACCTCAAGAGTAAGGGATATACCAATATTGTAACAAGAACTCACAAAGAATTAGACCTTACAAATCAAGTTACAGTCACTAACTTTTTCACTAAAGAAAAACCAGATTACGTGATTTTAGCAGCAGCAAAAGTTGGCGGAATTATTGCAAATAACACATATAGAGCAGATTTTATTTATGAGAACATGATGATTCAGAGTAATGTGATTCATCAAAGTTATCTAAATAATGTAAAAAAATTACTCTTTTTAGGGAGCACATGTATTTACCCTAAAAATGCTCCCCAACCAATGAAAGAAGAGTATCTATTGACTGACATACTAGAATACACCAATGAACCTTATGCAATTGCTAAAATTGCAGGAATTAAGATGTGTGAGAGTTATAATTTACAGTATAAAACAAATTTTATTTCAGTAATGCCGACCAATTTATATGGTCCTAATGACAATTTTGATTTAGAAAAATCACATGTTTTGCCAGCACTTATTCGTAAGGTATATCTTGCAAAGATGTTGAACGAATCGAATTTTGAAGCAGTTTTGTCTGACATAAATTACGATACAATAGAAGAAGCAAAAAAATATTTAAAATCATTCGGAGTTGATGAAAATAGTGTTGAAATTTGGGGTTCTGGAAAGCCAAAAAGAGAATTTCTGTGGTCTAAAGATATGGCAGACGCTTGTGTGTTTATTATGGAAAACAGAGATTTTTCAGATACTTTTTCTAAAGGTAAAAGGGAAATAAGAAATACACATATTAATATTGGATCAGGAAAAGAAATATCAATAAAAGAATTAGCAGAGACAATAAAAGAGATTATTGGCTTTGATGGAAATTTAGTTTTTAATACTGATAAACCTGACGGAACAATGCGTAAACTTACAGATGTTACCAAATTAAATGATTTGGGCTGGAAACATACTGTTGAATTGAAGCAAGGAATAAAAATTGTATATGATTGGTACCTTAAAAATAAATAAAAATTTACAAACAGCATTAAAAGCATCTCTTAAAGCAGGAGAAGTAATAATGCAAGTGTATGGTAGAGGTGATTTTAATATCGAAATTAAAGGAGATAACTCCCCTTTAACAGAAGCCGATAAAAAAGCAAACGATATTATAAATTTATTTTTAATACCGACAGAAATACCAATAATAAGTGAAGAGAATAGACAAACAGATTATACTATACGGAAGAACTGGAAAACATGTTGGATAGTTGATCCTGTTGATGGAACTAAAGAATTTATAAAACGTAACGGAGAGTTTACGGTAAATATAGCTTTAGTAACAAATGGGAAACCAGTTTTAGGAGTAATTTATGTTCCTGTAAGTAAAACTCTTTATTTTTCTGATGTTCTTGAAAAGAAAGGATATAAAGCAATATTAGATTCTCATAGCGAATCAATAGAAGAGATTATTGAAAAAGCAATGCTACTGAAACCAAAAGGAAAAAATTCAAATCCAATTCAGGTAGTTGGAAGCCGTTCACACATGAGCCAAGAAACATTAGATTATGTTGAGGACTTAAAAGGTAATGGTAATAATGTAGAAATCGTTTCTAAAGGAAGTTCATTAAAATTTTGTTTAGTAGCCGAAGGAAACGCAGATGTATATCCACGTTTTGCACCTACAATGGAATGGGATACCGCTGCTGGACAAGCAATATGCGAAGCGGTTAATATCAAAGTAATATCTTTACAAACAAACAAAAAATTGCTATATAATAAAGAAGACTTATTAAACCCTTGGTTTATTTGTAATAATATAAACTAAGACACTTCAAAAATTTGCTTATGAAAGATATATCAAAAAAAAGACATTTGGCTAAAGCTATAACTTGGAGAATAATAGCATCAATTACAACATTTTGTATCGCATATTTTTTCTTTAGAGAAGACCCTTTAGCCGCTCAAAAAGCAACAGGAGTAGCGCTTACTGAATCTGTAATAAAAATGGCATTGTATTATTTTCATGAAAGAGCATGGTATAAATCGAGTTTTGGATTAAAATCAAGAAATAAATAATGAAGAACATCATACCTCATAATTTTCAGGTTTCTAAAGCGGATAGAAATCAAAGTAATAAACATAACTCTTTTTTAATGTGGTTTACAGGACTTTCAGGTTCTGGAAAATCAACAATTGCTAATGTTGTAGAGCAAGAATTACATAAAAAGAGAATAAAAACGTATATTTTAGATGGTGATAATATAAGAAAAGGAATAAATTCTGATTTATCTTTTTCACCAAAAGATAGAACTGAAAATATTCGTAGAATAGCAGAAATATCTAACTTAATGGTTGATGCAGGTATAGTAGTACTTGCCGCATTTGTTTCTCCATATAAAAAAGATAGAGAGAATATTAAAAAGATAGTTAAAGATGTTAACTTTGTTGAAGTTTACATCAATACAAGTATAGAAGAATGTGAACGTAGAGATGTAAAAGGATTGTATGAAAAAGCGAGAAAAGGAGAAATAAAAAATATGACAGGAATATCTGCGCCTTATGAAGCGCCTGAGAATCCTGATATAGAAATAAATACAGAAAGAGAAACAGTTGAAGAATCTGCTATCAAGATTTTAGATTTTTTAACACTCAAATTACAATATACGAATGAGTAAATACTATTTAAATTATTTAGACGAATTAGAGAGCGAAGCTATTTTCATTTTACGTGAAGTTTGGGCACAATTTCAAAATCCAGTGATTTTGTTTTCGGGAGGAAAAGACTCTATATTAGTAACACATTTAGCAAAAAAAGCATTTTATCCAGCAAAAATCCCATTTCCACTAATGCATGTTGATACAGGGCATAATTTTCCTGAAACAATACAATTTAGAGATGATGTCGTTAAAGAATTAGGAGTCGAATTAATTGTAGGCTCAGTTCAAGAGGCGATTGATGATGGTAGAGTTGCAGAAGAAAGAGGAAAAAATGCAACAAGAAACACACTTCAAATAACAACATTATTAGATGCTATTGAATCAAACAAGGTAGATTGTGCTATTGGCGGAGGAAGACGAGACGAGGAAAAGGCAAGAGCAAAAGAGCGCTTCTTTTCACATCGTGATGACTTTGGACAATGGGATCCTAAAAACCAACGACCTGAATTATGGAATTTGTTTAATGGAAAGCATTTTCAAGGGGAACATTTTAGAGCATTTCCGATAAGTAATTGGACAGAAATGGATGTGTGGAATTATATAAAAAGAGAAAACATAGCAATACCATCATTATATTTTGCGCACGAACGTGAAGTTGTAAAAAGAGATGGCACTTGGATTCCAAACTCTGAGTTTTTAATTCTTGAAGATTATGAAGAAGTAGTCACTAAAAAAATTAGATTCAGAACTTTAGGAGACATTACAATTACGGGCGGAGATGAATCAGAAGCAGATACATTAGAAAAAATAGCAATAGAAGTTGCAGGAATGCGAAACACAGAAAGAGGAAATAGAAGCGATGATAAGCGTTCAGAATCTGCAATGGAAGATAGAAAACGTCAAGGATATTTTTAATTTTTTGCTATCTCAAGTATAATTTATGTTTTTTAATTCAATTGATTTTGCGATATTTTTTCCAATAGTTTTTATTCTTTATTGGATAGTTGCTAAAAACTTAACCTTAAGAAATATCCTAATATTAGCGTCCAGTTACGTTTTTTATGGTTGGTGGGATTGGCGATTTTTATTCTTAATTATTATAAGTTCTCTTGTAGATTTTATTGTAGGTCAAAAAATCTATAAAACAGATAGCAAAAAAAAGAAAAAAGGCTATTTACTTATTAGTCTAATTGTAAATCTCGGTTTTTTAGTTTATTTCAAATACACCAATTTTTTTATAGATACTTTTGTTGAATCTTTTAGACTCTTTGGACAAGAACTAGAAGTATCAACACTTAATATTATTCTACCTGTAGGAATTAGTTTTTATACTTTCCAAACACTTAGTTATACTATTGATATCTATAGAAAGCAGTTAAAACCGACAAAAGACATATTAGCCTTTTTCTCTTTTGTAGCCTTTTTCCCACAATTAGTAGCTGGTCCAATAGAAAGAGCCTCCCATTTATTACCACAATTTTATAAAACCTATAAGTTTAATTATAATCTTGTAAAATCAGGACTGCTATTAATGGCTTTCGGTTTATTTAAAAAAATGGTTATTGCCGATAGAGCAGCAATCATTGTAAATCAAGTTTATAATAATCCAGCAGATTACCACGGCTATGAAACCATATTAGCAACTGTATTATTTGCATTCCAAATTTATTGTGATTTTTCTGGTTATTCAGATATTGCAATTGGTATCGCAAGAACCATGGGATTTGACTTAATGAAAAATTTTGATAGCCCTTATTTCTCAAAATCTATCACAGAGTTTTGGAGACGTTGGCACATATCATTGTCAACATGGTTTAGAGATTATGTATATATTCCATTAGGAGGAAGCAGAAACGGGAAGTATAGAACTTACGCAAACTTATTTATAGTTTTTGTAGTAAGTGGTTTATGGCACGGAGCAGCAATTACATTTGTAATTTGGGGAGCCATACATGGAGTTATTATTGTCATTGAAAAAGCATTAACAAAAGTTAGAAAGAAAATTTTCACATCAAAGAAACACATCTTAAATTATATCATTGCATTGCCATTTACGTTCTTTATTGTTTGTTTTGCTTGGATATTTTTTAGGGCAAACTCTTTTAATGATGCAATGATGATTATAAACAATTCTTTAAAAAAGGAAACAAAATCAATATTTGATTTGGGACTTGAAAAGCATGAATTGATATTACTATTTAGTACGATTTTACTGCTATTGTTATTTGAAATATTTCACAAAAAATATAATGTGGCAAAAATATTAAGTAAACTATATTTACCTTTTAGATGGAGTTTTTATATGTTAATTGTATTTACGATTATCATTTTTGGTATATATGGAGAAAACACGATTAAGGAATTTATTTATTTTCAGTTTTAAATTATGAAACAATTAATAATTAAAATATTACTATTTTCAATTTTATTTTTCTTGATAGTTAAGTTAAGTGAAAAATATTTTATTAAAGAAGATCGATTTAATTTTACAAATTATACTTTTAATAAAGTTAGTGATACTTTAGATTTTGACATCTTGTTTTTTGGAAGTTCAAAAAGTTATTGTTCATACAATCCAACAATTTTTAAAAATAATTTAAAAGTTAATGCGTATAATTTAGCGGGTCAAGGACAAGTTTTAGAGGTAACTAATTTTGTGATAGATGAGGTGTTAAAAAAGATCCATCCAAAACTAATTGTTGTAGATGTGTCTAAAGGTATGATTGTTTTTAATAAAGTTGATAGTATTTCAAGTTCTAAAAAATCATATCAACTTAGGATTTTTGACAACTTTCCATTAACATATAATAAACTAAAATATATTTATAAAATCTACAATAAAAATGATGTTCTTTATACTTCCAGCCCTTTGTTTAGAAATCATAGTCAATGGATAGACATGTCAGAGTTTAATTTTAAAAAAAACTATCTTGAAGGTAAAAACAACCTCTTTCTTTCTAATAATGGTTATATAGGAACGCTATTTGAAATTGATAAAATGGGTGTAGAGGTGTCTAAACAAATGAACTTAGGATATAATCATCTAAAACAATCTAATAAAATAAAAGTAAGCGATAAAGAAATTGAAATAATAAAAGAGATTAAGATAAAAGCAGAAAAAAAGAATATTGAAGTGTTATTTGTATCAGCACCATCAATAAAAGGATATGTAAAACACCTGTCTTTTTATGAAGATTTAGAAAAAATATCAAAGAAAATCGGATTCAATTATTTGAATCTAAATAAACATTTTTATGATATAAATTTAACGGTTAATGATTTTAAAGATATTCAACACATGAATTATAGTGGAGGTTTTAAAACATCACAATATGTATCTGCATACATTTCAGATAATTATAAGTTTGATAAACATGCAGAAATAAATTATCTAGACAATAATGTAACATATCATTTACTTAATCATTTAGAAAAAACAGAAAAAATTTTGACAACCCCTTTTCCATTTAATGAAATTATAACTATTAATGAGATTGGATATTTTGAAGAATCAAAAGGGAGGTATGTGTTTATTTTAAAATTTAAAGAAAAAACAACAAAATTTCAATTACAAAACTTTAGAGGATATGTTAGATATTATAATAAGGCTATTAAAGAAGAGAATAAACAAGTTAGTAGTTTTCCTTTGAAAACCCTTGAAGTTGATAATGATATGTATACCTTTGTAAGACTTTATATTAAAAATATAGATATATCTAAATTAGATTTCTTTTTTATGGAAAAAGGAGCATCGAAAGCATCAAAATTTTATACAATAAAAGAGTTAAAATTATTAAACAATGGCATTAGATAACAACCAATTATTACGATTCACCACAGCAGGAAGTGTAGATGATGGAAAAAGTACCTTAATTGGACGTTTGCTTTATGACTCAAAATCTATTTTTGAAGATCAATTAGCCGCAATAGAAAGCACAAGTAAGAAAAAAGGACATGACGGTTTAGATTTAGCCTTATTTACTGATGGTTTACGTGATGAAAGAGAGCAAGGAATTACGATAGATGTTGCCTATAGATATTTTACAACACCAAAACGTAAATTTATCATTGCTGATACTCCAGGACATATACAATACACGCGTAACATGGTTACAGGAGCATCAACAGCAAATGTTGCAACAATTTTAATTGATGCACGTCATGGAGTGATAGAGCAAACAAAAAGGCATGCTTTTATTGCCTCACTTTTGCAAATACCACATATTATAGTCTGTGTGAATAAAATGGATTTAGTTGATTTTTCTGAAAAAGTTTTTAATAATATTGTAAGACAGTTTGAGGAAATTTCTTCAAAAATGTTGATTACAGATGTGCGATTTATACCAATGAGTGCGTTATTGGGAGATAATGTTGTGAACCGTTCAAAAAACATGGACTGGTATCAAGGCGCACCAATGCTACACATATTAGAAACAATGCATATTAGTAGTGATATTAATAAAGTAGATGCTCGTTTTCCAGTGCAAACCGTTTTAAGACCACAGAGTGATACTCATAGAGATTATCGAGGATATGCGGGAAGAGTTGCAAGTGGTGTTTTAAGGGTTGGAGATGAGATTACAGTAATGCCATCTGGATTTACCTCAATAATTAAAAGTATTGATACCTTTGAAGGAGAAATTAAAGAAGCATTTGCACCAATGTCAGTTTCAATAACATTAGAAGATGATATTGATGCTAGTAGAGGAGATATGATTGTACGATCAAATAATAAACCTGAAGCATCTCAAGATATTGAAGTAATGCTTTGCTGGTTAAATAATAATCCAGCAAAACCAAGAGCAAAATATATAATAAAACACACTTCTAATAATCAAACAGCGATGATTAAAGAGATAATTTATAAAATAGATATACATACATTAGGAAGAATAAATGACGATAAAGAACTTGGAATGAATGATATTTGCAAAGTAAAAATAAGAACCACAAAACCTTTAATGGTAGATTCATATAGAGAAAATAGAGTAACAGGAAGCATTATTCTTGTAGATGATACAACAAACGAAACGGTTGCTGCTGGAATGATAGTTTAAAAAAGAAATTAATAAATAAATATAAGAAAATGAAAAAAGTATTTTTTGTAGCGCTAATACTTGTATTAGCTTCATGTAATAATGATAAAGTAGCACCAAAAAAAGAGAATGTAGAAGTTAAACCTGAGGTTATTGTACCTATAAAACCAGAAATTTTTGTTATTGAGTTGAAATTGAAATATTCTGAATCTGAAGATATTAAATTATTTGCTACCGATGTTTTTATTAATAACAATCGAACAATGAATATTAATGTAACTGAAAAAGTTGCAAAGAGTGATGATTTTAAACCTGTACTTTTAGATTTTCCAGAAAACATAAAACCAGATTATCAAGTAGGAATATCTTTTGGAACCAAAAAGCCTAAAACAATTGAGGTTAAAAGTATTTATATTTCTTATGCAGATACAGAGTTTAATATTCCCTCACAAGAATTAAATAATTATTTTACATTTAACAAATTTGTTGATTATAATGCTGAAACGGGTCAGATTCAAACAAAAAAAATTGCAGGGAAACACAATCCTTTAATGTTTTTTAGAAGAAAAATTTTAGATAAACTATAAAGCCTCAAGACTACCCTTAAACGATTGAAAGTTTTTAATAACATAAAAGACAAGAATTTTATTGAGCTTCTAAAAGGAAGCTCAATTTCATTAGTCGTAAAAGTTAGCGCGATGCTTTTAAGTTATTTAGCGATGCTTTTTATTACAAATTATTATGGAGCTGAAGAATGGGGGATATACTCATTAAGTTTTACTGTTTTAAGTATTGTAATTTTAGTACCAAAATTTGGTTTTGAAAATTCAATAGTTAGAATAGTTTCTGAGTTAAAAATAAATAATAATTCAATCGAAATATTTAGTGTATTAAAAAAAATCACTTTTTTTTCATTAAGCATTGCTATTGTAGTGATTTTAATATTAAATGTTTTTCATGAAAGTTTAGCCATTAAAGTTTTAAAAGAACCAAAAATGAGTTACAACATTCAACTCATTAGTTATATTTTAATCCCATCATTATTTTTAACAATTATTAGTGCAACTTTTCAAGCCTATAAAAAAACAATGTTGTTTATGTTGTTTCAAACAGGTCTTATAAATTTATTTTTTTTATTTTTTTTATTTTTTCTCCACCTGCTAAATATTACAAAAAACATATTTGAAATATATGTTTACTCAACTATATTAGCACTAATAATAGGTGTTTTTACTTTTTCAAAAGTGCTAAAATTAAAGAAGAACACTCAAAAGAACAATATAATTTATTCATATAATAAAATTCTTAATGTTTCATTCCCAATGATGCTTTCAGGTTCGTTTGCCTTGTTAATGGGATGGTCTGATATATTAATGCTTTCTTATTATAAAACAACATTTGATGTTGGAGTTTATAATTCTACGCTTCGTTTAGCCGCCTTATCTGGAGTTGTACTAATTGCAGTCAATGCTATTGCGACACCAAAATTTGTAGAGTATTATGCTAAAAAAGACACTAAAGGATTAGAAGATACTGTTAAAAAATCTACTAAAATTATTTTCTTCACATCAACTCCAATCCTCCTAATTTTAATTTTTTTTTCTAAACAAATTTTAAGTTTTTTTGGGGATGAATTCATTATAGGGTATTTAGCATTAACATATTTATGTATTTCAAGGTTTATTAATGGCATCTCTGGATCTGTTGGCTATATTATGCAAATGACAGACCAACAAAGTATATATCAAAATATAATTATAATTGCTTTCTTTATAAACTTAATTTTAAATTATATATTAATCCCCAAAATAGGCTTTAATGGTGCTGCAATAGCGAGTTCTATTGCAATGGTATTTTGGAATATTACATTAGTTTTTATTATTAAAAGAAAATTAGGATTTTGGACAATCTACATTCCTTTTATAACGAAATAAAATATGAAATCACCAATATTTATTTTTTCACTACCAAGAGCCGGCTCTACATTATTACAGAGGATTTTAATGTCGCATAAAAATATTAGTAGTATTTCTGAACCTTGGATTTTATTACCTCAAATATACGCAACGAAAAACAAAGGAACTTTATCAGAATACTCTTCTCTTACCTCTCAAGTAGGAATTAATGATTTTATTGAAAATTTACCTAATAAAAAGGAAAGTTATATAAACGCTCAAAGAAAATTTTTAATTGAACTGTATTCAATGCAGTGTCAGAATAACGAAAAATACTTTTTAGACAAAACCCCTCGGTATTATTTAATAATTGATGAAATTGTGGAATTGTTTCCCAATGCAAAATTCATATTTTTATTTAGAAATCCAGTTCAAGTTTTTGCATCTATTGTTAATACATGGGGAAAAGGGAGATTTAGGAATATTATTTCTACTTATGATGACTTAATTAAAGGCACCAAGCGATTAAGCGAAGCTTACCTTAAACATAAAGAGATTAGTTATTCACTTCAATATGAAGACTTAATTTTAAACTTAAATGAAAAGTTGAGTGAAATAAGTAATTATTTAGACATACCTTTACAAAAGGGCTTAGAAACAAATTTTTCTAGTCAAGACACTATAGGTGCGCTTGGAGACTCTACGGGAGTTGAAAAATATAATTCAATTTCTCAAGAAGGTTTAATAGGGTGGAAAAAGGTGTTTAATTCTTTTTATAGAAAAAGAATAATATACTCTTTAT
>JAKITY010000025.1 GCA_021647835.1 Flavobacteriaceae bacterium
ATTTCCTGTTGATTGCACTAATTGATTGATTGTTTTAACTAATTTTCCTGACACTGTAAATATCTGAATTTGAACCTCTAAAGGTTCGTTTGGCTTGTTATGGTTAAACCAAAATTCTGTGTGATTTATAAATGGATTTGGATAATTTAATACGTTATCCAACACCATATCAGCATCACTAACTACAACAAATGATAACGTAGCGCACGATGTATTATTGTATGTATCCCACGCACATAATTTTATGGTATGTAAACCTGCCTCAAGATTACGCAAAGGGTACTTTACTTTTCCTTTTGTATAGTCATTTAATTCTGTTTGGTAATAATCATTTAGTATAAATGGATTTGCTGTATCACCATCTAAAACCGCCACAATATCATGATCTACTGCTGTAATTGAGGTGTTTATTCCGCTTTCATCTTCTAAAACTGCCAAAAACAAAGGTGAAGCATTGGTGTTTCCACCATCTACAAATGATTCATCATTCATAAACAGTTGAATTTCTGGGCCAATATTATCTTCAGGTGCGTTTTCATTAATTCCGCCAATGGTTACATCAAAATTATAACCTGCTTTATCGATTATATCATTATCAGCATAAAAACTAAGTTTTCCTTTCCCATACGCTATACGCAAGTCTCTTGGCGCAATAAAATCAAAAGTAAACAGACCATTTTCTACGGCTGCTCTACCTCTAAATATTTTACTTTCTAATGCGTCAAACTCCATAAAAATTCCAAAATTATCATTGTCTAATGTTGTTCTATTTATTTCTTTATCAAAAACTGTTACTGATAATTCTCCATTAAAATCGGTTAGTAAACTTCCTTGTGAATCTGTTACAATTCCATCAAAGCTTACGTGCGATAATGCTTTTATGGTATCTAAAGAAACGGAAATATCTGTACCATTCATGTGCGTTAATCGAATATCTGCTTTCGGTACTGCTAATTTCATTGCTGGATCTCCTAGATAGTAGATGAACAAACGTTGACTTGTCCCAAATCCATTTTTAACATTCATCAGCACTTCTGCAATGGTATAATCTTCACCATTAAATGCTAATAATAATTTCATCAATCGTTCATTAAATGTTCTACCTACACCTATATAAATTTCTCTTGTAGTTGTAATTAATGATATCGAGCCTCCATCTTTATTCCATATTAGAAATTCTCCTCCTGCTAATCTTAACGGATTGTCAAATTTTGAAAACTCACACGTAATCGTTACAATTAATGGAAGTGTATTATAATTACGCCATGCTCGTACTTGAGGTATTTCCAAAACGCGTTCTCCTGCCCAACCGTCTTCTCCTCCATGACCATAGTAATTAAAAAGGAGTATTCCTCCTTCTACTACGTTAGAGATTTCGTCCTTTACATCTGGATAACGTTCTCCTCCTGAAGATGCTTCTTGTACATACGCATCTAAGTAAATTTTCTTTACATTTAAAATAGGTTTTCTATCTTTGATTGTATCTGCTATTTTCTCCATTTCAAACTGCAATGAAATATCAAAGTTTGCATCAATGTCATCGGCACTTATAACTACTTGATTTCGCCAATCTCCAAAAGAATTTATACTGTTGTAGTTTATTATTTTATTAATTGCATCTGAAGCCTGTACAACATCCGTAACAGGAATTCTTCCTGTAATTACGTCCTGCCTATCTGTACTTACTAATAATCCTTCATTGGCATCCATCATTCCATAATAATCATCGGTAACATAAGATGTTGCTAAATTAAAACTTTGATACGATTGAAGCGCTGGAACAATATTGTTGTTTCCATTAATTCTATCTTTATAATCATAAGAAGCATCGCCAAATAAACACAGATATTTAATTCTTTTTTCTGGTGTTGTTGCGTTGTCGTACAGATGCTTTACAAAGTCTCGAATAGCGGTTAAATCTGGACTTCCAGAAGAAAACTCATTGTATATTTTTTCGAGATTTACTACTTCAACTGTCAAACCTCTATCTCTGTGATATGTTGCCAATCGCTCTACTTCGTTCATTAAATAATCTCTTGTTACAATTACATAATCAATATCTACTAAAGCGTGTAAGTTTTGATTTTCTACAACACTGTTTTGTATTCGTTTTGGCGTATAAAAATCGGCTTCATTTAACGAAATATATTCCCGTAGCATTCCTGAATTAGCATTAAATTCAAAGTTTCCAGTAGCTGATTGATTGGTTATTTTTACAGGATTCACATAATCTGTTACATCCCAAATAGTTGTGCCATTCTGAATAGTATATTGAGCAACTCCTGTACTGTTTGCAACATCAAAACTCCTAAAACCAAACTGCTTTTCATTGGCTACTAATTGTTTTTTTCCGATGACTTCTATATAATCTAAATATGCTTTTGCTGATGGATTTCCGTTGTTATCAAATGTTATTTCTACAACTACACTCTCTCCAGAAGCAGTAATACTTGCAATTGTATCTCTTGCTACTGCTTTGTCTAAACCTAATGCTGCAACAAAACTTATAGTGTATAAATCTTGTCCGTTTACTTTTACAGTCATAGATGATGCCGAGCCTGATATTACTACTCCCCTTACTCTTATACTTATGTCTTGCGATGTATCAATATTATTAAAAGGTATTGTAAATGTCTGTGTGTTTTCTATTGAAAAGCTTTCGCCAAACCATTGCCGGCCTATTGTAAATAAATTTCGCTCTTCTTTTTCATAAAAATTATAATCATTAAAAGAAGTTATATTTTGATTTGCAGTAGTTATAATTGGTGCGCTATCTTGAATTCGTTTTCCTGTTCCACCATCAACAGTAATAAAATAGTATGATTCATCTGCAAAAATATTTTTCTGATGCCCTGTATTGTTTGTATTCAAAATATCAACTTTCCAAGCATCAGGTCCTTTTGCATAAAAAAGAATATAATCTGAACTGTCAAAACTATTATCTTCTTCCCCTATTACAAGGATGGCGTTTTCTTCTAAGTCATCATACCTAAAATCACTATTTCGGAAAGGTAACATTGCGCCTCCATTCCCATATATTTTAATGTTTTTCGGATTAATACTAGCCGTATTTATACCCAAACTTTGTAAAAAAGAACGATTTATCTTAAAAACTCCTGTTGTGTCTATAGAAAATTTATACCAATTTCCCGTAGCTAAAACCGAATTAGATACATTACTTAATGTTGTAAGTCTATTTGAAAGTGTTCTTTTGAGTTTATATGTTATGGAAAATGACACTACTTTTTTAATAAGAGCACCTTCTTTAATTAAAGGTGTTAAAGCTAGGATGATTTCAGACTCGTCTCTAGATTTTGCAACATTCAATTCGCTTTTTATAGAAATTGGAATTTTAGTTAAAGATGCTTTTTCAAAAGAATTAGAACTTATTGTTTGATACTGAATATTCGTGATTTTATACGAGTCTATAGAGTATCCTGAAGAAATTTTCCAAGATTTAGTATAAATCGGAAGTAAATCAGCATCAATAAATTGATTTTCTATTGTAGGTGTTTGCACCTTATTGCCCCTATTTGTTAGAACCAAAGTCTTATCACTCCATTCTAATACTATTTTTTCACTTACATTGTTTTGAGAGTAAGCATCAGAAAATGAAAGAAGTACAATAATAAAAAGGTGTTTTATTTTATTCATATCACAATAATAAACGTGTAATTTAGTTAGATATTTTAATACATTACAACATTACACATAATAAAGAAAAAAAACAACCGTTATAGAGTAGAATAATGGAAAAGACATTCTATTAAAAAAACTTGTAAAAATCGTTATTTGGTGTATCTTGCGACACTAAAGAAACCCTAAAGTAAAAACATAATGAGAATCATTAAGGTAAATTTATTAATCATTCTATTGGCAACACTATTTGTAAGTTGTCATAACAGAACCAATAAGAACAGTACTTCTTTAACAGGATGGAGTTCTAAAGACAAAGCAAATGCTGGTTTTTCTGAAAGTCAAAGATATAAAGGGCAAGAAACTCCTCCAGGAATGGTATTAATTGAAGGTGGAACATTTACAATGGGACACGTGCAAGATGACGTAATGTTTGACTGGAATACTACACCTGTAGATATGCAAGTTCGTTCATTCTATCTTGATGAAACAGAAGTTACAAATTCAGAATATCTTTTCTATTTAGAATGGCTTGAGAAAATATTTCCAAAATCTGAAGAGCAAAACAAACATATATACACAAGTGCATTGCCAGATACTTTAGTGTGGAGACATACTTTAGGTGCAAACGAGTTACTTACTGAAAATTACTTACGTCATCCTTCTTATGCAGATTATCCTGTAGTTGGAGTTAGTTGGTTACAAGCAAGTGAATACTGTAAATGGAGAAGTGATAGAGTTTCTGAAAAAACATTAATAGATAAAGGCATTTTAAACAATGTATATGAAATGGATTCTTTAGAACTAAATGGGAAAAATTATTTTAATACTGATACTTATTTAGCAAATCCAACTTTATTATTTGAAGGAGATTCATCCGTTTATAAAAAAGGATTACCTGTAGCAAGAAAAAAAGGAGAATCAAGACCTTCAAGAGATAAATTCTCAGGAAGACATGTTAAGATTTCTGACGGAATCCTTTCACCAAGTTTTAGATTACCATCTGAAGCAGAATGGGAATATGCAGCAAAAGCGTATGTAGAAAACAGAGAGTACAACAATATTAGAGGGCGTAAAAAATACGCTTGGAGTGGAAAATACACTCGAAATAAAGGTCGCCGTTTTAAAGGAGACCAAGTCGCAAACTTTAAACAAGGGCGTGGAGATTATAGTGGACCTGCAGGATGGAGTAGTGATGGTGGTGATATAACTATGGCTATTAGATCTTATGACCCAAATGCATATGGTTTATATGATATGTCAGGAAATGTTGCAGAATGGGTTGCTGATGTTTATCGACCAATAATTGATACAGATGCAAATGATTTTAATTATTTCCGTGGAAATGTATTTAATAAAAAAATGATTGATGCAGAAGGTAAAGTTGTTGTTGTTGATTACAATACTATTGAATTTGACACTTTAGCTAATGGAAAAATAATGCCTAAAGATTTACCTGGAAGCATTAAATTTATTCCTATTACTAAGGATGATGCGTACATGAGAAACAACTACGAAAAATCATATAATATTGATGCAAGAGATGGTGATTTAGCATCAACAAAATTATATGAAAAAGATGAGGATGAATTAGAATCAAAACCAAGAATGTATAATTCACCTATTACTCCAAAAAATGTTGGAGAAAGTGGCCTAATAAAGAAAGAGTATGATGAAGAGTATCGCTCAACTTTAATTAGTGATGATTCAAGAGTTTATAAAGGAGGTTCTTGGAGAGATAGAGAATATTGGTTAGATCCTGCGCAAAGAAGGCATTTACCACAATATATGGCTACAAGTTTTATTGGTTTTAGATGTGCAACAGACAAACTTGGACCAATGACTCACAATAAAAGAAAACGTACTACTGAAAAAATAAAATAATTATTTTTCCGTAATAATCTTAAAAACCTCGTTTTATTAACGAGGTTTTTTTATTTTTATACTATGATAATTGATAAGATTTATAAACTCTACTCAAAGCATTATTTAGTTGATACAGACACTCGTTCTATTAGAAAAAACACACTGTTTTTTGCTTTAAAAGGAGATAACTTTAACGGCAATAAATTTGCTCAAGAAGCATTAAATAAAGGAGCAAGTTTTGCTATTGTTGACGAGAAAGAATATCAAATTAATGATAATATTATTTTAGTTGATGATGTTTTAAAATGTTTACAAGAACTAGCGACACATCATAGGAAAATTCTAAACATTCCTATTTTATCTCTTACGGGAAGTAACGGTAAAACCACAACAAAAGAATTAATCAATACTGTCTTATCAAAAAAAATTAACACAACTGCAACAAAAGGCAACTTAAACAATCATATTGGTGTTCCGTTAACTTTACTTTCTATGGACAACAAAACAGAATTTGGAATCGTTGAAATGGGTGCAAATCACCTTAAAGAGATTAGATTTTTAAGTAGTATTACACAACCAAATTTTGGATATATAACTAATTTTGGAAAAGCACATCTCGAAGGTTTCGGAAGTCTTGAAGGAGTTATCAAGGGAAAATCAGAACTGTATAACTTCTTAAAGCCCACAAATGGAAAAGTATTTGTGAATCCTAATGATGAAACTCAATTAAGACAATCAGAAGGTATTCATACTATTCCTTTTGTAAAAAGTTTAGAGTTTCTTGAAGCAAATCCTTTTGTAAAATTATCTTATCAAAATATTGAAATCAATAGTCAATTAATTGGTTCCTATAATTACAGTAATATTGCTGCAGCAGTTACAATAGGAAACTATTTTGGCATTGATAAATTAGCAATTAAAGATGCCATAGAAAATTACACTCCAACAAACAATCGTTCTCAGATAATTAAAAAAAAGAGTGTTAAAGTAATTATGGATGCATACAATGCAAATCCAAGTAGTATGAAAGTGGCTCTTGAAAATTTTGATTCATTGTCTGACAATTCTAAAATTATTGTCTTAGGTGATATGTTTGAGTTAGGAGAATCTGCTTTAGAAGAACATCAAATTATTACTGATTTAACTGAAAAAATGAATGTGAAATCTATTTATTTAATTGGTAAGACATTTTACAAAACAAGTACAAAAAAAGCATCTAAATATGAATGCTTTGATGATTTTATTAAGAATATAAACACTTCTACTTTTAAAAACTCCACATTATTAGTTAAAGGTTCTCGCGGAATGGCACTTGAAAGATTATTGATTTATTTTAATTAATTTCTGATGGTATTTAATTAGACCATCAATTGGTCTTCTCATAATATTACCAATAGACATATTATATTTTTTGGCTACTTTTCTAATAATATCTTCCGAAAAATGAGCAATAGAACCTACAAAATGGATTGGTACTTCTTGATGGTTATCAAAGATTTTCACTCTATTGGTTAAAAAATCATCAATACCTCTTTCAATTACCGACTCAAAATAAGGGTTTCTTTCATTATTAAAAATAAACTCCGCAAAGGTCCCTAAATATGCATTCGGACTGTCTTTTTTATATATATGCAACTTTATAACATCTGCATCTAAATTAAACTCAGTTTCAAATTTCTTTCGCAAATATTCAGGCATTTTTTTATAAAAATAATCGCGAATTAATTTTTTTCCATAATAAATACCACTTGCTTCATCCATTAAGATATATCCTAACGATGCTATTAAATCATTTGTTTTCTCACCATCAAAATAGGTGCTATTTGAGCCTGTACCAAGAATACAAACAATTCCTGGCTCTGAAGTAACAGCATAAGCTGCTGCATACGTGTCTTCTTTTACCTCAACTTTTGCATTGATAAAATATAACTCGAAAAGTTCCTTTAACAACAATCTTGGGCGCTTAGTACCACATCCAGCACCATAAAAATAGACCTTAGAAACTTCACTTTTTAATGATTGTAAATCAACATTACCAGTAAGTCGTTTTTGCAATGTTTCATAATCAAAAACTGCAGGATTTAACCCTCTAGTTCTTGTTTTCAATAGAATCTTTCCACAAGCGTCAAAGACTATCCAATCACATTTAGTTGAACCGCCATCAGCAATTAAAATCATTTTTTTAAGAAATTAGTTTATAACGAATTTATATGAACTGCTAAATCAATTAATTTAGTTGAATAACCATATTCGTTATCGTACCAAGAAACTAATTTAAAGAAGTTGTCATTTAAACCAATACTTGCTTCGGCATCAAATACACTTGTTCTTGATTCTGACACAAAATCTTGAGAAACTACGCCCTCTTCAGTATAACCTAAAACACCTTTCATTTCATTTTCTGAAGCGTTTTTTATTGCTTTTTTCAACTCTTCAATTGTTGCACTTTTTTCAGTTCTAACTGTTAAATCTACAACAGAAACATTTACTGTTGGCACTCTAAATGCCATTCCTGTTAACTTTCCGTTTACTTCTGGCAAGACCTTACCTACTGCTTTTGCTGCTCCTGTAGATGTTGGAATGATATTGTTTATTGCCGATCTTCCTAATCTATAGTTTTTTCTTGAAGCTCCATCAACCGTATATTGTGTTGATGTTGCTGCATGAATTGTTGTCATTAATCCTTCAACAATACCAAAATCATCATTTACAACCTTTACCAATGGCGCTAAACAGTTTGTCGTACAAGACGCATTTGATACAATAGTATCACTTGGCTTTACTTTATCGTGATTTACACCCATAACAAACATTGGTGCATCTGCCGATGGTGCCGAAATTACTACTTTCTTTGCGCCTGCTTTTAAATGCGTTCCTGCTTTGTCTAAAGTTGTAAAAATACCTGTGCAATCTAACACAACGTCTGTGTTTATTTCATCCCATTTTAAGTCTTCTGGATTTCTTTCTGCTGTAATTCTTATTTCTTTTCCGTCAACGACTAAGTTTCCGTTTACAACTTCAATTGTTCCATCAAATTTACCATGAACTGAATCGTATTTTAATAAGTACGCTAAATGCTCAATATCTAATAAATCATTAATTCCTACAACCTGAACTTCTGGATTTTTCATTGCTATTCTAAAAGCAATTCTTCCTATTCTACCAAATCCATTAATTCCAATTTTTGTTTTAACCATTATCTTTTTATTTTATGTTGTCATTATATCAGAAACTTTAATAAGTTCTGCATTTATTTTTGAT
Organism: Flavobacteriaceae bacterium; assembly: GCA_021647835.1. Taxonomy (GTDB): domain Bacteria; phylum Bacteroidota; class Bacteroidia; order Flavobacteriales; family Flavobacteriaceae; genus Urechidicola. The sequence goes on from JAKITY010000025.1 coordinate 8,764, forward strand.
TTCCCTTTTATTGCAAGGTCTAATGATGTTAATGTTATTTTATTATCGTGAATACCAACCATAAAATTTGATTTTCTATCCAATAAAGCCTCAACTGCCTTTACTCCCATTCTACTTGCTAATACTCTATCAAAACAAGACGGAGCGCCTCCTCGTTGCATGTGCCCAAGAACTGAGACTCTCACTTCATATTTAGGCATATTTTCTTCAATATATTTTGCTAATTCAAATACATTATCTCCTGTTTTATCTCCTTCTGCAACAACTACAATACTTGAGGTTTTTCCTGATTTTCGACTTTTCTTTAGTGATTCTAATAATCTATCTAAACCTAAATTTTCTTCAGGAATTAAAATCTCTTCTGCTCCTGCTCCAACACCTACATTCAGTGCAATATGTCCAACATCACGTCCCATAACTTCAACAAAAAATAATCGATTGTGCGAACTAGCGGTATCTCTAATTTTATCTATCGCTTCAACGGCTGTATTTAATGCTGTATCATATCCAAGCGTAAAATTAGTTCCAAAAATATCATTATCTATTGTTCCTGGAATTCCAATTACTGGAAAATCAAATTCTTTATTAAATATCTCTGCTCCTGTAAAACTTCCATCACCTCCAATAACTACAAAAGCATCAATTCCTTTATTTTTAAGGTTCTCGTATGCTTCTTGGCGTCCTCTTTTTGTTCTAAATTCTTCTGAGCGAGCCGCTTTTAAGATTGTCCCTCCTTTATTGATGATATTGTTTACGCTTCGTGCATTCAATTCTTTAAAATCTCCTTCAATCATTCCTTCATATCCCCGATACACACCAACACACTCAATTTTATAATATGCACAGGCTCTAACAACAGATCTAATTGCAGCATTCATTCCTGGAGAATCTCCTCCAGAAGTTAAAACGCCAATCTTTTTTACTTTGCTTATCATATCTATAAAAATCGCACTACAAATTTACGATTTACAACGTTTGTTTCCTATGTTTTTAGCAAATATTCACTAAAACGATTTCGTAATTGTAAGGATTACAAAACGCTTCGCTTTTTATTTATTTGGTTAAGTTTATTGATTTATTAATATACTATACTCCCAAGGGTTCAATGTGAAATATTCGTCTGTAAATTTCACTTTAGTATTTGGAATATAGTTTAAGAAAGCACCTTTCAAAGTGTTTTTATACATTTGTTCCTTATCCGATAAATTTGCAATGAATATTACCGTACTTCCATTTTTACTTCTTTCAAAAACCAACACATTTTTATTATCTGTTTTAATCCTTTTATATGATGCGGCTTGTTTCCCTCCATTTAAAGCAGGATTTTTATTTTTAAGTTTTCCTAACTTTACCAACAAATCCCAAGTTTTTCCTTTTGTCTTTGGAATAGAGTCTTTTTCAAAGAATTTTAACCTATGACTTAAATCATACTCTTGTCCTGAATAAATCAAAGGCATTCCATTCATAACATAAGATAAAACCGTAAATAAATGCTTACTTTTTCCAAAACGCTCTTCCATTGTACCGTTCCAAGAGTTTTCATCGTGATTGGTAACAAAATTCATTAGAATGTCATCTTTTTCGTATTGCTTATTTATTTTTTCTATATAAATATCCCAATCTTTTGCATTTTTTTCTCCTTTTGCAATGCTATTCATTAAATGATGAGAATCCCAAGCATACGCCATATCAAACAAATTGTCTTTTAGCAATTCTGGTTCCCACGCTTCTGCTAACATAAAAATATCTTTTTTCTCTCGTAATTTAGGTACAGTTTCTTGCCAAAAATCTAACGGAACCATTCCTGCAACATCGCATCTAAAACCGTCTATATTTTCTTTTTCTATCCAATACGTCATATCTTTTAGCATTTGCGCTCTTAGTTCTTGACTGTCGTAATTCAAATCGGCAACATCATCCCAACCAATAGATGTACCGTCTTCTTTTAATGGATGTGTAACTTTTCCATCTTTACCTTTCGTATAAAATTCTGGATTGGTTTTTAGCCAAATATGATCCCAACCTGTGTGATTTGGAACCCAATCTAATATTACATACATATCATTATCGTGTGCTGTTTTTACTAAATTTCTAAAATCTGCTATATTTCCAAACTCTGGATTTACTTTAGTAAAATCTGAAACTGCATAATAACTTCCCAATGCTTTTTTTCGTTCGGTTTCGTCTTTAATTTTTGATGCAAAGTCGCCTCCTGTTGCTTTACGTTTTGTTTCTGAAATTGGAAAAATTGGCATCACCCAAATAATTTTTACACCCAATTTTTTAATCTCTGGAATGTCTTTAGTAAATGCTTCAAAAGTTCCTTCTTTGGAATATTGACGAATGTTTACTTCGTAAATCACTGCGTTTTCCATCATTGCTGATGAAACTTTTGCTATTTCTTTTTTAATTTCTTTAACCGTTTTTACTTCTTGCTTTTTATCGGTTTTGCACGAAATAAAAGTTATTATTGCTAGTACTAATGCTATTTTTTTCATTTGTTTATGGTTTTGCTTTTAGAACGCAGATGACGCTGATTAAGCAGATATACGCTGATTTTTTCTTTAATTTATTTCCTTTTTTCACTCTTCACTTTTCATTTTTTTCTTTCTAATAATACAATATCAAACTCCGAATTTATAATCACTTTTCCGTTTTTAACGGCTGCTTTTTTTCCTGAATACGCATCTCTTAACGCTTCTCCATCTTTAAATACGGCTCTTACATTTATTTCTTTTTTCCCTTTTGGCAGGTCTAATCCTATAACAACTTCATCTTTGTATTTTTCTTTAGCGTATGTTCTATAAAACACATAAGGTTTTTTGTTTATCATTTGATGCTTTCCTGCGCCAATTGCAATATGATTTGCTCTAAATTTGCCTAATTTTCGCCAATGTTTTAGAATTTTTTGTATTTGTTTATTGGTTTTTATATCGTTCCAATCCATATTAGAACGCAATGTTGCATCACCATTTGTATCTTTAATTAGTAAACTTCTTGCTGTTTCATCTCCATAATATATTTGTGATGTTCCTGATGCTAAAAGTAGTTTTGTTGCTGTTTCAAAAGGTTTTTCTCGTTTGGGATCAAACGGTTGTCCATCATCGTGCGAAGTTAAGTAATTTAGAATTTCGTATTCTTTTAATTCGCCTTGCAAAATAGTAGCATATTTTACGAATAATTCTTCATAACTATCTAACTGTTTTGCATTCCATTTGAATTCAAAATTTATTAAACTTTGAAATCCGTTATCAAAATAATCTACTTTTTTATTACTAAAATTGTAATCTTTTTCAGAACTTATTCCGTAGCCATAAACTTCTCCTAGCAAATAAAACTCTGTTGTATCTATCACTTTGGTTGGATTATTTTTCTTCCATAATTCAAAAGAATAATCACATTCTTCTTTAAATTCTTTCCAAACAGATTCTTCTACGTGTTTTACAGTATCTGCTCTGTAACCATCAATTCCAAATTCCGTAATATAATCTGTTAGCCATTTTATAATATAATATCTTGGTGCTCTTGGGTACTTTGTTCTTTTAAAAAAGGCATCTAATTCTGCTATTTCTTGTTCGTACCGTCCTTCTTTTTTCCATTTTTCAACCAATGGTTTTGGCAGTTCTACGTTTTCATTACTTTCGGTTTTTATATCTGGTAAATTTTCGACTAAGGTACAGGCAATTGTAGATTTATAATCTTTGTAATTGCAAGTTGGCGCTGTTCTTACCCATTCTTTTGACCAAACTGCATCTAATGCTGTTGTTGGTCCTGTGTGATTAATAACTGCATCTAAAATAATACGAATTCCTTTTTTATGTGCCGTTTTCACTAATTGATGTAAGTCTTCTTTTGTGCCAAAATTTGGATCCAAAGCAGTCCAATCTTTTGTCCAGTAGCCGTGATAACCGTAAGTAATACCTGTTCCTTCGTCTGTTGCATCGTGTATTTGTTCTACAACTGGCGATAACCAAATGGCGTTTATTCCTAAATTGGTGAAATAATTTTCATTTATTTTTTGTGTAATTCCTTTAATATCGCCTCCTTCAAAACCTCGTAATTTTGAGGCTTTTTTTGTTCTGTTAAAATTTATATCGTTTGATTTGTCTGCATTGTTAAATCTATCAATCAATAAAAAATAGATGCTTGCTGATTTCCATAAAAATGGTGTTTCTTGATTAGTAGAAACGGTTTCCTTATTGTTGTTTTGTGCACAACCGAAAGTAAACAAAAACGTAATTATTATTAGTGTTATTTTTTTCATTTTTAAAGTTTTATGTTTATTTTAATTGCTTTATTAGTATTCCATTTTATAGGAATTGAAAGCGTTTTATTTTGTGAATTCCATAAAACTGAAATCTTTTTCTTATTGATTTTAATTCGCTTTGGTTGTTTTTGAATATTATGAATTACAAAATTTATTGTTTTATTTTCTGAAACATATTTTTTCCCAATTTCAGCATCAAATTTAAATTTTAAATACCTTTTTTTAGTTTTACTTTTAAAAGATAGAATTTCATATTCTCCTTTTTCAAAAGCATTTGCAATTTTACCATCATCATTATACATTTTACCATTACTTTCTTTAACAGAAGCATCAAAATAATAATGTAAATTAAAATTATTTGAAGTGAAATCTTTGGTTGTTTGCATTGGCTTTGCCATAGGAATAAAAGCGCCACCTCTTACAAAAGTTGGAATTGAATTTTCTTTAACAGAAATGGTTTTTGTTTGTCCGCCTTCAAATTTTTCATTTGTATAGAAATCAAACCAATTACTATTTTTTGGAAAATAAGTTTCAACATTTTTAGCATCTGAAGTTAAAATTGGTGTTACTAAAAAATCATTTCCCCAAAGATATGAGGTTACTTTAGTTAACAAATCGCTATTATTAGGTTCATCAAAAAATAAAGGTCGCATTAATGGTGCTCCTGTTTGATTGTTTTGAAATGCCAATGTGTAATTATAAGGCAGTAATTTATAGCGCAATTCAATAGATTGCTTTGCCAATGCTTTGGTTTTAGATTCTCTAAAAACGGGTTCGGCAGGAACTTCTTCTTGTGCGTGTGGACGATAAATAGGTTGAAAAACACCATATTGTAACCAACGTGTGTATAACTCATCATCAAGATTTGCTCCTGCGAAACCACCCAAATCTGAATGCATATAACCTAAACCTTGCATCGCCATTTGTAATGCAATCTTGGGTTGCGGTTGTAATCCTCCCCAAGTTCGGTTTACATCTCCAGACCAAGGAATCATACCAAACTGTTGGGAGCCAGAATAACCAGCACGCATTAAAATAAAAGGTCTTTCATTTGGGAAGTCTTTTTTGTAACCTTCATAAACCAAACGTGCCCAATCGTGTCCATAAATATTATGAACCTCATCGGCTGTTCCTGTTTCGTGTACTAAATCTGAAGGATGCACTTCTGGTTCGCCTAAATCTCCCCAAACTCCTTCAACTCCCATTTCTGCTAATTCTTTATAGATGTTCCAAAACCATTGTTTCCCTTTAGGATTATAAATATCTATAAGTCCTGTGTTGCCAAAATAAAAATCATACGTATAAGGATTTCCTAAAGAATCTTTTGCAAGAATATCTTTATCAACCGCTTCTTGCCAACGTTTGGAAGTAGATAAAATAAAAGGTTCGGTTACCAAAATAGTTTTAATACCTTTCTTTTGAAAATCAGCAATCATTTTTTTAGGCGTTGGAAACGAATCTTTTAAAAATTCTAAATTTCCCATATGACCTTTAATGTCTTTTCCAAACCAAAAAATATCAATAATTACAGCATCTAACGGAATTTCTTCATCAATAAATTTGTTTACTGTTTCTGTTACTTCTTTTTGAGAATGGTAACCAAATCTGCTTGAAAAATTACCTAAAGCCCAACGTGGAATTAATGGCTGTTTTCCTGTTAAATCGGTATAATTATCGATTAGATCTAACCACGAATCACCAACAATAACCTGATAGGTTTTTCTGCCAGAAATAGTTTCGTAGGTTAACGTATTATCTTTTTTGCTGTCTAAATCTAAATAACCAATTGGTGCATTATCAAAATGAATAGCGTATAGTTTTGATGACATTACCAAAGGCATCGTGTAATTCATCAACTCGCTATGTGTTTCGTAACCATAATGTGCTCTGTTATATAATTGTAATCGGTTACCTCTACGATTCATATCTAAGGCTCTGGATCCGCCACCATACAAAATTTCGTCTTCATCTAAATTGAATTGAATTGCTTCGCCATTTTTAATTTTTTGATAGCCTAATTTTTCTGAAATAATGGATTTTCCTTTATAAGAATATGAAATTTGGAAAGGTTGTTTTTGAATGGTTACTTTTATTCCGTTTGATATATATTGAATATCATTTTCTTTTGTTTCAACTTTTCTTAAAGTTAATTTCGGTTTTAAAACAACTGCGTGTGACTCCTTATTAAACTTTTGTCCTTTTGGAATAAAAGTTGTTTCAACTATTTTAGAAGTATAAAATTGAATTATGTACTTTCCATCGTTAACAAAAACTTCAATATGGTTTGCCTTTTGTTCGACACTTTCAAATGTTCTATCTGTATTTTGGGCAAACGAAATTTGCACAAAAAATAGCAATAAAATTATTTTTTTTAAGTGTTTCATGTGTTTATATTCATTGCTTTTATTGGTCACATGTTGTTCGCTGATAATCATTTTTCTTTGGTGTGAGAAATTTTAACATGCTCGTTTCACAATTTTAGTTTAAACCTACAAGGTTTTAAAAACCTTGCAGGACTTTTAATTATTCAATTCTATAATTAGTGAAGTTTTACCTTCAACTTTTAATTTATCTTCTAATGAAATGATTTTATCAGAAATAATATCTTTTCCTGTTTTTGAGTTTTTTATTATTTCCTTGAAACGACTCAATTCCAATTCTTGTGCTTCTGGATTGTTATTTATTACAACCATTACACGCTCTGTATCATTATATCTAAAAAAAACATACACATTATTTTGTGGAATAAATTGCATTGTTCTTCCTGTATGAATCACAGATTTTCCTTTTCGCCAATTGAATGTTTTTTTGGTGAAATTGAAATATTCGTTTTGCTTTTTTGTTCGTCCAGAATTGGTAAACGCATTGTTTACATCGTCTTTCCATCCGCCAGGAAAATCTTTACGTATATCGCCATCACCATTTTTATCTCTGTTTCCTAACATTCCTATTTCGTCTCCATAATAAAATTGAGGAATACCACGAACTGTCACAATAAGCGTCATTACCAATTTGTATTTATTAATATCATCGCCATAAATGTCGTTAATTCGATTTGTGTCGTGATTTCCTGCGAATACCAATAAATTATTGATGTTTGGATATAAAAAATCATTAGTAAAATTATTATAAGCACGAATCATTCCTTCTGTCCAAGACCATTTTGGTTCTTCATTAAACATTACCAAAATAGCATTGTGCAACGTAAAATCTATCACGCTTGGTAAATTGGAATTAAAACTGTCCATCTTTCCAACGTCACTATCTTTTTGCCAATATGCTATTTGTGCTTGATTGTGCATCCACACTTCGCCAACGATATTAAAATTTGGATATTCATCCATTATGGATTTTGTCCATTTTGCAATGGCTTTTTTATCATTATAAGAATAGGTATCAACACGTAAACCGTCTAAATTGGCATATTCTATCCACCAAATTGCATTTTGAGTAATGTATTTTAACACCAACGGGTTTGTTTGATTAATGTCTGGCATTGTAGTGTCAAACCAACCATTCATACAGGCTTTTGAATCTTCAATAGAAGCATTTGGATCGAATTGTGTTGCCATTCTGTAATTGCTACGTTGGAATCCTTTTTCGCCATTTCCCCAATAGTTAATCCAATCTTTTGTTGGTAAATCTTGTATTATCCAATGTTTGCTTCCCCAATGATTGGTTACATAATCCATAATGAGTTTTAGTTCGCGTTTGTGCATTTCGGTTGCCAAACGTTTGTAATCTTCATTGGTTCCATAACGAGGATCTATTTTGTAAAAATCACTTTGGGCATAAGTATGATACGAATATGTTGGCTCATTATCTTCTAGCATTGGTGTACTCCAAAGTGCTGTAAAACCTAAGTCTTTAATATAATCTAAATTGTCTATCACACCTTGAATATCGCCTCCGTGTCGTCCAGAAGAATTGGTTCTATTTACTTTTTCTACGGTATCGTCTGTGCTATCATTATCAGAATTTCCGTTTGCAAAACGGTCTGGCATAATCAAATAAATTGCATCAGAAGAATCGAATCCTTGTCGTAATGCGGAATTTTTTCTACGTTGCTTCAACTCATAATGGTAAGTGTAAATTCTTTTCTTTCTTTTAAAAAAATCAATATTAAATACTCCATCTTTTGCATTAGACAATTCTAAATCAATAAACAAATAATTGGGGTTTTCTGTCTTTTTGATTGCAATAATAGTTACTGATTTATTTGATATGCTTATTGAAAGTTCAGAAATTTTATCGCCATAAATCATTAATTGCAATTCTGGATTATGCATATCGCTCCACCAAAAAGGTGGTTCAATTTTTTCTACTTGTGAAAAAGTGGAAATACTGAATAGTAAAATTGATATGTATAGTATTTTTTTCATTTTATGTCATTAACTCCCTTTTATTAGACCTCACAGGTTTTAAAAACCTGTGAGGTTTTGTATTTGATTTAAACCGTCACCAAACTATTTGGCAAAATAATTACTGATTTATTATTTACTAAAATCTGTAATTCTGATTCTCCTTCTAACTCAAAATTAGTTTCGTTTTGGCTTACATTTACTTTTATAATCTGATTTCTAAAATTTACTTTAAACGAATAGGTTTCCCATTGTTTTGGAATTTTAGGTTCAAATGTTAGTATACTATTCTTTACTCGCATTCCTCCAAAACCCTCAACAATACTCATCCAAGTTCCTGCCATTGAAGTAATATGCAAACCTTCTTCTACTTCGTGATTATAATCGTCTAAATCTAAACGTGATGTTTGTAGATAAAACTGATATGCTTGTTCCATTCTGCCTAATTTTGCGGCTTGAATACTATGTACACAAGGCGATAATGAACTTTCGTGTACTGTAAATGGTTCGTAAAAATCGAAATGTCGTTCTAATTCTTCTATTGAAAATTTATCTTCAAAAAAGTAAAAGCCTTGTAAAACATCGGCTTGTTTAATGTATGGTGAACGTAAAATACGATCCCAAGACCATTTTTGATTTATTGGTCTGTTTGATTTATCTAAATCTGCAACAGTAATCAGTTCTTTGTCTAAAAAACCATCTTGTTGTAAATATATATTATGTTCTTCTGAAAACGGAAAATACATATTGTCTGCTACTTGCTTCCATTTAGAAATTTCGGCAGTTGATAGTTTTACCTTATTCATTATACGAGTGTAATCTGTATCAAATTCCGACTTAATTTTCTCTATATTTTCGATAGCATAATTGATACACCATTGTGCCAAATAATTAGTATAAAAGTTATTATTGATATTATTTTCGTATTCATTTGGTCCTGTAACTCCTAAAATTACATACTTGTTTTTGGCAGTTGAAAACGTTGCTCGTTGTTGCCAAAAACGCGCAATGGCTATTAAAACTTCTAAACCTTTTTCGGGAATATAACTGTAATCTCCTGTAAAACGATGGTAATTAAAAATAGCATAAGCGATTGCTCCATTTCTATGAATTTCTTCAAAAGTAATTTCCCATTCATTGTGGCATTCTTCGCCATTCATTGTAACCATTGGATACAATGCTGCTCCGTTTGTAAAGCTTAATTTCTCGGCATTTTCAATGGCTTTTTCTAAGTGATTGTATCGATATTCTAATAAATTCCTGGCTACTTCTTGATTTTTTGTCGCCATATAAAACGGAATACAATAGGCTTCAGTATCCCAATATGTGCTTCCGCCATATTTTTCGCCTGTAAATCCTTTTGGTCCAATATTTAATCGTGCATCTTTTCCTAAATATGTTTGGTTGAGTTGAAAAATATTAAAACGGATACCTTGTTGCGCTTTTACATCGCCAGAAATGGTAATATCTGAAGTTTTCCAAATAGTTGCCCAAGCATTTTTTTGCTGTTCGAGTAAATTATCAAATCCTAATAAAGTGGCTTTTTCTAAAACTGTTTTTGCTACTGAAACTAATTTAGATTTATCGTGATTTCTATCGACTGTATAACCTCCAAATTTATTGATTGTGTAAGTTTCGCCTTTTTTTACATTGTATTGATAACTGAATGATGCGTAATTTGCATCTGCTTCAATATTTGGTTCTATTAAAACATAGTTGCCGTTTATAAACACTTTAGACTCCATAAACGTACAGATATAAAAATCTGTTTTCATCGTTTTTGATTGTATAAAGGCTTGATGATTTTTATGGCTTACCTGTAGTGTGTTCCAAAATTTATCGTCCCAATTGCTATCTTCATTAGTAATTCCTGCATCTAAATACGGTTGAAATGTAATTGTAGCATCAGCATTTATAGGTGTTATTTGATAATGGATTGCACCAACTTCATCTAAATCTAAACTTAAAAAGCGTTTGGTTTCTACCTTAACTTCGATATTATTTTGAAGTGTTGCGGTAAAACTTCTCGACAACCAACCTTCTTTCATATTGAGTTCTCTGCGGAAGTTTTCTACTTTTTTACAAGTGAATAAATCGAGTTGTTCATCATTAATAAGTACGTTTATTCCAATCCAGTTTGGTGCATTTAACACTTTTGCAAAATATTCAGGATAGCCGTTTTTCCACCAACCAACTCTGGTTTTATCTGGATAATAAACGCCAGCAATATAACTGCCTTGAAATGTAGCACCTGAGTAATTTTCTTCAAAATTAGCACGTTGTCCCATTGCACCATTTCCGATACTGAAAAGGCTTTCGGAAGATTTTATGCGGCTTGCATCAAAACCTTCTTCTATAATTGACCAGTTGTTTGGTTGTATATAATTGTTGTTCATATTTTACTTTTAGTTGTTACACAGAGATTCACAGAGGTTTCACAGAGATTCACAGAGTTGAAAACTTCCTCTGTGTATCTCTGTGCTTTTTCTCTGTGTGTCTCTGTGTAACTATTCTTCATTTTTCATTTCCTACTCATCAATTCCTCCATAAACTCCACAGATATTTCCGTAAAATCATTAAACACATAATCTGCTTCGTGTAAAACGTCTTGTTCTCCAATACCAATTGAAATCATATTTGCCGCATTTGCTGCTTGTACACCAGCAACGGCATCTTCAAAAACAATACAATTTTCTGGTTTTACCTTTAATAATTTTGAGGCTTTTAAAAATACTTCTGGGTTTGGCTTTCCTTTGGTTACATCGTTTCCATCTACAATAGCATCAAATTTATTGAGTAAATTCACTTTTTCTAAAATAGTTCGTGCATTTTTACTTGCTGATCCTAATGAAATTGGTTGTTGTTTTCCTATTAAATAATTTAATATTTTAGGAACATCTGGAAGAATTTCATCTTCGTTCATTGTTTCTATATAATTCAAATATTCAATATTTTTCTTTGCCATTTGTTTGGTAAACTCATCATCAGAAAGCGAGATATTTCCTATTTCTAATATTTTTTCTAATGATTTTATACGACTTACTCCTTTTAATTGTTCGTTTTGTTCTTCGGTAAAATTAAAACCTAACTCGGTAGCAAGGTTTTTCCATGCTAAATAATGGTACTTTGCAGTATCTACAATTACGCCATCTAAATCGAATATGAAACCTTTTTTCTGCATATTATACTTTTTCTCCCTGATATGAAATTGCATTTTTATCAGTAATTAATAAATTGGATAACCCTGCAATAATTAGACTTATTCCTGCAATTGTCATCGCGTTTATGGCTTCTTCACCAAGTAGGCTAGAAACTAAAACAATTCCGCCAAGAGCAGCAATAATCTGTGGAATTACAATAAACATATTAAAAATCCCCATAAAAATCCCCATTTTATTAGGGTCAATTGTGCTAGAGAGCATTGCGTAAGGCATTGAGAGAATACTTCCCCAAGCAAGACCTATTAATACGAAACAATACTTTAAGTTTTCTGGCGATGTGTAATACATTAAGATAAAACCTAAACCACCAAGCATTAAGGAAACTAGATGTACCATTTTTCTGTTTATTCTTCTTTTTGAAGTGTATAAAACCAATAATAATGCAAATGCCATTGATGATAATCCGTAAATTCCCATAGCAGAACCAACCAAATTTGATGATTCTTGAAATGCTGTATTTGCAACATCAAAAGCATTAGTATCTTCGGCTTTATTCATATCATAATTACTTTCTATTGGAGCAGGAGTTTTAAAAACATGTTCTGTAAGTGCAGGATTTGCCATACTCCACATAGTAAAAAAGGCAAACCAAGAGAAAAATTGAACAACACCTAGTCTTTTCATTGTAGATGGCATATTTCCAATATTATTTATAATATCTGGAATAAATTGATTTTTTCTTTTCTTTTCTCTTTCAAATTCGTCCATATCTTCTGGAGGATATTCTTCTGTAGTAAAAATGGTATATAAAATACTTGTTAAGAACACAAAAGCACCAATAGTAAAAGCCACTTTTACAGACATTGGTATAATTCCTGCTTCGGCAGAATTACTTACACCAAGTTCGGATACTAACCAAGGTAAATTACTCGCTATCCAAGTACCAATACCTATTATTAATGTTTGAACTACAAACCCGTAAGAACGTTGTGATTCGGGTAATTTGTCAGCAACTAATGCTCTAAAAGGTTCCATTGAAATATTTATGGAGGCGTCTAAAATCCATAAAAACCCTACTGCCATCCATAAATATGGCGAGTGTGGCATAAAGAATAATGCAAATGTGCTTAAAATTGCTCCTACTAAAAAGTATGGTTTTCGTCTTCCCCATTT
>JAKITY010000026.1 GCA_021647835.1 Flavobacteriaceae bacterium
CGTAAAAAATATTGGGGTCGACACTTTTGGGCAATAGGTTTTGGATGTTGGAGTACAGGTAATATAACAGATAAAATGGTAGATGAGTATTTAGAACATCATCGCAAATCAAGTAATGATAGCGATACTTTTATTCTTGAGTAAGCACGTCTGCTTCCGTACACCTGACTTTAGTCAGATTTAAAAACCTATGGACTTTAGTCCATAGTGGTTTAGTTCTTATCTGGAAATATAATTATTTTATTATAATTTTTTTATTGTGAATAAACTCGTCTCCTTTTATTTTTAAAATATAAAATCCTGAATTTAAATTGGTTGCATCAATATTAATACTCCCATTTAAAATAGTTCTTTTCGCGAACACTTCCCTTCCGTTAACATCAAAAATTCTTATTGTAACTTCTTCATTTATTCCTATTCCATTAATATTGATTTCCCCGTTTGAAGGATTTGGATAAATCATAAATAAATCTGACTTTTCATCATCAACACTTAGAGAGCAACTTGCTCCTCCTAATTGACCTGCTGGAGGCATATCAAAAGCCTCTATTTGATCTGTTGATGAGGATGGGAATCCTGAACTCGCAGTATAGCCCAAACCTCTTCTGGAAAACACCTGCCAAATAAGACATTTGTTTTCACCATTATAAAGAACTTCATCTGCTGCAATAATTGCATCTCTTGCCGCTACAAAACCTTGACCACAAGGCACTAGTTTTAAACTTTCAATAGCCAAATGCATTGTCATATTATTTCCTCCTGTTCCATTATAAAAATCAGTATCAAATCCGTAGGCTTCAATCATTCTCCAATTTAAGTCCCACATCATTGTAGCCCAAATAGTCCCCAGTTCGTGTGGTACAATTGCTGTGTTTGAATTTATAAAAGTAAACGGGTTTACACTCATATCTGTAGTGTATCTATGTGTTCGGATTCCAGAACCGTCGGTAGGTTGCCCTACAGGGTAAGTTACGATTCCTCGTGCATCGTCTGCTGTGTCACTTGCCTTCATTGTTATCATTAATCCAAAGAAATCTGACCACCCTTCTCCTAACTGTTCCGCATTACCCATACAGCCAGCGTTGCCTGGACCTCCAATTAATCTATTTGTAATTCCATGACCATATTCATGTGCAATTAAAGCAGTGTCAAAAGAACCGTCAAATTCAAACGTTTCTATAGTTGTATTGAGTAGCGTTGCATTAATTGTATCTCCATTGTTTAAACCGTCAATAATTGCAACACCATCTGCCTGAGAGATCATTACTGCAGGAATTAGAATTCCAAGCGATGTCCCTCCCATAATAATAACTGCAGGGCTTGCTTCATTATTAATCATAATAACGGCTATTGCACCAGCATCTTGAGCAAATTGTACTTTGACAGTAAAATCACAGTCTCCTCTTCTTATTACGGCTATTTTACCGTTTATTGCAGCGGCATTATTCAATACAGTACAAGCATCTTCGGTAGCGCCTATTCCATCGTCTGCTAAAACTAAATCAGCAGTAATTGGAATGGTTGATGAAAGTGCTGGACCGCCATAGTTAGAGTCAAGTCCAACATAACCTCCTGCAAGACCTATTGGAGAATTAACGGTTACTAATTCTGCTGGAGGAGTTGCGGGAGCAGACCATAAAAACATTTGCATTCTTGGATTAAATCCGTCTGGAGGAGTTGCGAAATTAGCATTATTTAATCCGCTTCCGTCTTGCCCATCGGCAATAACTGAATCACTACCTAAACCTGTTCCGCTATAATTCATTTCTTGAAAACTCCCTGCTTCTTCATCAAAACCATATTGAAACCATACATCGTGCATTATATTATTTACATAAAATAAATTTGTTAAGGATGCATTTTGATAACCTAAAGGTGCTTGATTGAGATTTAAAGGGAAATCAAAATTAAGTGCTGCTGTACCGTCTGGAGCATTTCCAAGTGTAGCGTTATTTGCATCAACATCTTCTTGAGCATGTACGTTATTACCACGAGTTATTGTGTGTTCTGCACCAACTACTCCGTCTGTATCGTGCCACCCAAAAGGAGAAGCTAAAAGGTCGTGAGGGTCTGTAACTATACTTCTAAAGCCGTGATTTGGGCTTTCTATAGGGATTGCAAAAACGTTATACTGCTCTCCTGTTGTTAAAATAGATTGTTGGACTGGTTTTGCAACTATTGATTCTTGAACTTCATTTTTTTTTAATTCTTTAGCGTGTGTTGGAGAATCAGAGTGTGTTGGAAAATTACAACTCACAACCCAATCGTTCTGATGAATGCTATTTCCTGAAACGGCATCTATTCGAACACTCCACCAATGTTTACTGTCTAATTGTAAAACGCTTAAATCCCAAGAAAGGCGTACTGTTCCATCTTCTAAAGGTTGATATACTAAACTTACGGGTATTTTTTCTTGTGAAATTCCACTCTTGGAATAGATAAACTTATTTGTCTCTAAACTTTCTATTAACGTTATTGTAGTTGTTGCACCAAGATTTAATGCAGTACCTGCTTTTTCTATCGCCATTTCAGGACTTAAAATGGGAGTGCTAGCGTTACTTTTAGTAGCAATATTATTAATAAATGAATTTTGAGAAAATAAAATTCTATTGTTTTTAATTGCAAAATTTCCTACGGCATTAAAAATAGGAATTCCATTATAGACTTGTTGAACATAAACATGCGTTACCTCTGATTTCCTAGAATATACTTCATTGGTTATAATCCAATCACTTACATCTTCCTCGAGAAGGTTTAGGGTTTGTTTGTTCTCATTGAAGTAAGTTCTAATCAACTCTGTGAAATCTTGAGAATAGGCTCCAAAAGAAAACAGTAAAATTGTTAAAAGTGTAGTTGTGTATTTTTTTATCATTATTTTGGGTTTTATATTAATATAAAAAACGTAAAAGTAAGAAAAAATTAATTAAAACACTTCTCCTCTAATTTTCTTGTGAAGCAATACAGCATAACTATCGGAAATAGTAGCGACAAAACTACACACTAAGAAAATTCGGTCATACAAATGCTCTTTTTCTTGCTGAAATTTTTCAGGTAACAACTGTATAATTAACTTATCATAATTGGACATTGTGTTGTTGTATGAATTGTTAATCGCGCTTATAAAAACCGCCAATAAATCTGATAAAATTTTATAACCTGCAACTTCTTTTTCTATCACTTCTTTACTTCTATAAATTTTCTCAACACTTATTTTTAATATATCATTGATTTGAGCTTCGTATTTGCATTTATCAAGCAACGAAATTTGAAATTCTCCTTTTAAAATTTTTGCTTCATTTTTCATAAAGATAGTTGCTGCTTCGTGAATCAAATTACCAATTGCTAAGGCTCGTAAATAACTCACTCTATCTTTTTTTGTTTTTAATTGATGGTATTTTTTAGAATTAATAGTATCTTTAACTAAACTCATTAAATATTCCAACGCATAAGATTCATCAATCAAACCTAAATTAATTCCATCTTCAAAATCAATAATTGTATAGCAAATATCATCTGCTGCTTCCACCAAAAAGGTTAAAGGATGACGATTATACGCTAAATGTTCATCGTTTCTAAATTTTGTTAATCCCAGTTCTTTTGCGAGGTCTTCAAAAATAGTAACTTCCGATTGAAATACGCCATATTTTTTATCTACAATATGATTTGTTGGTTTTTTGGGTAAAGACTCTTTCGGGTATTTCATAAATGCACCCAAAGTTGCATAGGATAATCGCAATCCACCTTCAACGCCTTCTCTATTTTCTGTTAAAATTTTAAAACCATTTGCATTTCCTTCAAAATCTATTAAATCTTGCCATTGTTTATCGGTCAATTGACTTTTATATTGTTGCCCGTTTCCTGATTTAAAATATTCTCCTATTGCTTTTTCTCCTGAATGTCCAAAAGGTGGATTCCCAATATCGTGTGCCAATGCTGCTGCTGCAACGATTGCTCCAAAATCATTTGCTTGATAGCCTTTTTCTTTTAATTCAGGATATTTTTCGATGATTTGCTTGCCCACAATTCTTCCCAACGAACGTGCCACAACACTTACTTCCAAACTGTGCGTTAAACGTGTATGAACAAAATCGGTTTTAGAAAGCGGTATCACTTGGGTTTTATCTTGCAGACTTCTAAAAGAATCAGAAAAAATAATTCTATCATAATCTACTTCAAATCCTAAACGTGTTTCATTTTCATCTTTTCGATACCTTTTTTTGGTATCGCCAAACTTTTTTAAAGATAGTAATTGTTCCCAGTTCATACGTATGTTTTAGAAATGGCAAGGTACTTAATTTTAGGAATATACACTCCTTACTTTTCACTATATGATAATCATTAGAAAACATTAAGTTAACATTCGTATTCGTTATTTGCAACAAATAAAAATAATTATGAAACTTAAATTAGTACTTGTTGTTTTTGCTTTTTTTACAACCTATTTTGTAAGTGGACAAGAAACTACTGCTCCGAAATTTGGAAAAGGGCTATTTAACCTTGTAGGAAAAGACAGTACTTGGACAATGAAAATTGGCGCAAGAATGCAAATTTTAGCAATTTCTAATTGGGAAAATGGAGCACCTAACGAGTCTAATTTTTCAATACGCAGATCTCGATTAAAATTTGATGGATTTGCATTTACTCCTAAACTTAAATACAAATTAGAATTAGGTTTGTCTAATAGAGATATTTCTGGCGCTTCAGAATTTACAGGTAATGCTCCTAGATATATTTTAGATGCTGTAATGAAATGGAATTTTTCAGGAAACTTTGTGTTATGGTTTGGACAAACAAAACTTCCTGGAAATAGAGAGCGCGTAATATCATCTGCAAATATGCAAATGGTAGATCGTTCGCTTTTAAATAGCAGATTTAATATTGACCGTGATATTGGAGTGCAGTTAAAACATCATTTTAATCTTTCAGAAAAATTTATACTACGAGAAACAATTTCTATCTCTCAAGGCGAAGGTAGAAATGTAACTACAGGAAATATTGGAGGACATCAATATACAGCACGTATTGAAGCATTACCTTTTGGGAAATTTTTAGGGAAAGGAGATTATTCTGGAAGTGATTTAAAACGCGAAAAAACACCAAAATTAGCAATAGGAGCAACCTATGATTTCAACAACAATGCGGTTAAAACACGCAGTAATATGGGTTCTTATATGAGAACAGACACTGGTTTTTATGAAACAAATATTACGACATTCTTTCTAGATGCTATGTTTAAATACAAAGGCTTTTCTTTTATGGGAGAATATGCCAATAGAAACGCCAAAGACGCTTTAGCAAAAAATGAAGATGGTAGTTTAACAGGAGATATTGTGCAAGTTGGAAATGGTTTGAACTTACAAGCTGGTTTTTTAACTAAAAAAGATTGGGAGATTTCAGGAAGATTTACAAGCATCGAACTGAACAAAACGATTACAGGAAAAAATAAAGAAAATCAATACACTTTAGGCGTTTCAAAATATATTGTAGGGCACAGTTTAAAAGTGCAATCCGATATTAGTTATTTAGCTATAATTGGAGGAAACAATGAATTGATGTATAGACTTCAATTTGATATTCATTTTTAAATATTTCCCGCAGATAGCGCAGATTTGCGCAGAAAAAACCTGCGCTATCTATGGGAGAAAAAAATCATAACATTAAGATAACATCAAGAAAAAAAAAGCGTATTAATTTTACAGCATAATAGATTTAAAATATGGACAATATATACTTATTTATGGTTGTGGCTCTTGCCATTTTAGCAGTTGCCGATTTAGTCGTTGGCGTTAGTAATGACGCTGTAAACTTTCTAAACTCAGCAGTTGGTTCAAAAGCAGTTTCGTTTAAAACAATTATGATTGTTGCCAGTTTAGGAATTGCCTTTGGAGCAATTTTTTCTAGCGGAATGATGGAAGTTGCTCGAAAAGGAATTTTTAATCCAAGTATGTTTTCGTTTGACAATATTATGGTCATTTTTATGGCAGTTATGATTACCGATATTTTATTGTTAGACTTTTTCAATACGCTAGGAATGCCAACATCTACAACCGTTTCAATTGTATTTGAATTGTTAGGTGCTGCAGTTGCGGTTGCTTTGATTAAGATTGGTGCTGATGGCGGAAGTTTTTCTGAAATAACAAATTACATCAATACCTCTAAAGCATCTCAAATTATTTTTGGAATTTTACTCTCTGTAGTTGTGGCTTTTTCAGTTGGCGCATTCGTGCAATATATCTCGCGTTTATTATTATCTTTTAATTTTGAAAAGAAAGCAAAATGGGTTGGCGCATTGTTTGGTGGCGTTGCACTAACGGCAATGGTCTATTTTATACTGATGAAAGGTATTAAAGGTGCCGATATTGCAAAACAACCTTTTGATTTTATTGGAGGCGCAACCATTAAAGATTATCTGGAAACGAATGTTGTATCTATTATAGCAATTAGTTTTGTTGTTTGGTCTGTTTTGTCCTATTTATTTATAAATGTATTGAAAATTAACATCTATAAATTAATTATCATTGTAGGTACTTTTGCATTAGCATTGGCATTTGCAGGAAATGATTTGGTAAACTTTATTGGCGTTCCAATTGCTGCATGGCAATCTTATGAAGCTTGGGCTGGAACAGGAATTCCTGCAACCGAATTCACAATGGATGTATTGGGCAAAAAAGTAGCTACACCAACACTTTTATTATTTATTGCAGGAATGATTATGGTTGTTACCTTATGGTTTTCTAGTAAGTCTAAAAGCGTATTAAAAACCTCTTTAGACCTTTCTAGTCAAGGAGAAACAAAAGAGCGCTTTCAACCAAATTTCTTATCAAGAGGATTGGTAAGAGGCGCAATGCTAATTTCAAAATATACAAGTATTGTAACACCAAAATCTTTTCAAGATAAAATTGATAAACAGTTTGAAAAACCTGTAATTCAACTCTCGCAAGGAAAAGCGCATGAATTACCTGCGTTTGATATGGTTCGTGCTGCTGTAAACTTGATGGTTGCTGGTATTTTAATATCAATTGCTACATCTTATAAACTGCCGTTATCTACAACTTATGTAACTTTTATGGTTGCTATGGGAACTTCTCTTGCCGATAGAGCTTGGGGAAGCGAAAGCGCCGTATATAGAGTTGCTGGAGTATTAAACGTTATTGGCGGATGGTTTGGAACTGCAATTACAGCGTTTATTGCCGCTGCAATTACTGCTTTTTTAATCAACTGGAATAAAGAGGTAATGATTCCTATATTATTACTTATCGCTGTTTTATTGTTGGTGAGAAACTCTATAAGCCATGTTAAAAAATCGAAGGAAGTAAAAGCAGAAGATAGTTTGAAAAGAACCGAAAGTAAGTCTGTTCAAGGTATTATTGAAGAAAGTGCCGATAATATTTCAAAAGTTTTAAAAAGGGTTAGCAAAATTAATGAAAATACGATAAACTATTTGATAGCGCAGGATTTACCTGCACTTAAAAAGAATCGAAAAACGGTTGTAAAATTAGAATCGGAAATTGAAGATTTACAGAATAATATTTTCTATTTTATTAAAAATTTAGATGCAACATCGGTAAGCGCAAGTACTTTTTATATTGATGTTATTGGAGATTTACAAGATATTGCGCAATCTGTAGGTCTTATTTCAAAGATAAGTCATAAACATATCAATAATAATCATAAGGGTTTAAAAAAGAGTCAGGCTAAAGAATTAAAGGAAATTAGTGGGAAACTAAATGAACTGTTTACTAAAATTAGAGCCGTATTTGATTTACGTGCTTTTGACCAAATATCTAGTATTCTTGAAGAAAAGCAAGTTTTACTAAATACGGTTTCTGACTATGCTCAAAAACAAGTTGAACGTACAAGAACGACTGAATCTAGCCCAAAAAACACTACATTGTACTTTAGTATTTTATTAGAAACAGAAGATTTAATAAAAGCAACTATAGATTTATTGGAAGCGCATGCATCGAGAAATTAAAAGGTAGGAAAATAGTTTTGAAATGAGTGAGGACTTCACTCTAAGTGGAAAACCTCACTTCATAAAAAAAACCTCGAAATATCATTTTATTTCGAGGTTTTTTTATCAATTATTATTTCATCTACGAGCCACACATATCGCAATCATCAGGGTTTTCTTGAGATGCAATTAACATCTGCTTTAACTCTTCGGCGGTTAAAGGTACTTCTTCCTTTTCTTTCTTTTTAGAAACGGTAAACTGAATTGCATTTACTGCCGATTTCGTTCTCAAGTAATACATTCCTGTTTTCAAACCACTTTTCCAAGCGTAGAAGTGCATTGAAGTGAGTTTTGCATAGTCTGGATCTAGCATAAATAAATTCATCGATTGAGATTGATCTACAAAATAACCTCTTTGACGCGCCATATCTATAATGTCTTTCATACTCAATTCCCAAACCGTTTTGTACAATTCTTTTAAATCTTGTGGAATTACATCAATATGTTGAATAGAACCGTTTGCACGCATAATATCTTCTTTCATATCGTTGTTCCAAAGTCCTAATTCTACCAAGTCTTCTAATAGATGTTTGTTCACTACAATAAACTCTCCTGACAATACTCTTCGTGTATAAATATTGGAGGTATAAGGCTCAAATGCTTCATTATTCCCAAGTATTTGAGACGTAGATGCTGTTGGCATTGGAGCAACTAATAGTGAGTTTCGCACACCGTTTTTCAGCACTTGCTTACGTAGTTTTTTCCAATCCCAGCGTCCGCTTAAATCATCTTCAGAGACATTCCACATATTAAATTGAAATTCTCCTTCGCTCATTGGCGAACCTTTATAAGTTGAATACGGTTCTTTTGCTTTTGCCATTTCCATAGATGAGGTTACGGCGGCAAAGTAAATGGTTTCAAAAATTTCTTGGTTCAATACTTTTGCGGCATCCGAAGTAAAAGGCAAGCGCAATAGAATGAATGCGTCTGCTAAGCCTTGAATTCCCAACCCAATTGGTCTATGACGGAAATTAGAGTTTTCGGCTTCTTTTACAGGATAGTAATTGCGGTCAATAACTGTATCTAAATTTTTAGTTACTTTTTTGGTTACATCGTATAGTTTTTTGTGATTAAAAAACTTCTTTCCATCTTTATCTTCACTAATAAACATAGAAACTGCAATGGACGCTAAATTACATACTGCAACTTCGTCTTTTGCCGTATATTCCATGATTTCGGTACATAAATTTGACGAGCGAATAGTTCCTAAATTCTTTTGATTTGATTTTCTATTTGCCGCATCTTTATAAAGCATATATGGGTTTCCTGTTTCTATTTGTGCTTCCAAAATTTTCTCCCACAATTCGCGCGCTCTAATTTTTTTGCGTCCTTTTCCTACTTGCTCATATCCTTCGTATAGTTTTTCAAATTCATCGCCATAGGTGTCAAACAAATGCGGACATTCATTTGGACACATCAACGTCCAATGACTGTCTTCTTGTACACGTTTCATAAACAAATCTGGAATCCACATTGCGTAAAATAAATCTCTTGCACGCATCTCTTCTTTTCCTGTATTTTTTCTCAAATCAAGAAAATCAAAAACATCTGCATGCCAAGGCTCTATATACATTGCAAATGACCCTTTCCGTTTTCCGCCTCCTTGATCTACATAACGTGCTGTATCATTGTAAACTTTAAGCATTGGCACAATTCCATTAGAAGTTCCATTTGTTCCTCTAATATATGAGCCAGTTGCTCTAATATTGTGAATAGATAATCCTATTCCTCCTGCAGATTGTGAAATCTTAGCAGTTTGTTTTAACGTATCGTAAATACCATCAATGCTATCATCTTGCATTTGTAATAAAAAACATGATGACATTTGTGGTTTTGGCGTTCCTGCGTTAAATAATGTTGGCGTAGCATGTGTAAAGAATTTCTTACTCATCAACTCATAAGTTGCAATTGCTTCATCTAAATCATTTAAGTGAATACCAATAGAAACTCGCATTAACATATGTTGTGGACGTTCTGCTATTTCTCCATTTAATTTTAATAAATAAGAGCGTTCTAATGTTTTGAAGCCAAAATAGTCGTAATTAAAATCGCGATTATAAATAATTGTAGAATCTAATTTTGCGGCATTATCCATAATTACTTTGTACGTATCATCGGCAATTAAAGGTGCTTTTTTTTCTGTTCTCGGATTTACATAAGTATATAAATCGGTTACAACGTCAGAGAATGTTTTTTTGGTGTTTTTATGTAGATTAGATACGGCAATTCTCGCGGCAAGTTTTGCGTAATCAGGATGTTGAACAGTCATTGTTGCGGCAGTTTCGGCAGCAAGATTATCCAATTCAGACGTAGTAACTCCATCATATAGCCCTTCAATTACACGCATGGCAACTTTAGTAGGATCTACAATTTTATTTAAACCATAACACATTTTACGGATTCTCGCCGTAATTTTATCAAACATTACTGGTTCTTTTCTACCGTCTCTTTTTGCTACAAACATACTTTTACTATTTTTTAAAGTTGGTTAATCCTTCTAAAATCTAATAGACCTTAGAACTATTATTGGTTATATTTTTGCGTTCAGTTTAAAAAAAATTGAACGATTGGTAAATTTTGGGGCTTCCTACTAAATAAAGGAAACTATTATGGGGAATTTCTCTTTAGTTAAAAAGAGAAGTTTTATAGATTTTAAAAATCTGCGTCAAAAGAAATACTTCCTGTTCCTCCAGATTTTACACCTGCTTTTTGATATTCAGACACTCGTTTTTCAAAGAAATTTGTTTTTCCTTCTAATGAAATCATTTCCATAAAATCAAAAGGATTCGAAGCGTTATAAACCTTATCACATCCAAATTCTTGTAACAATCTATCTGTAACAAACTCTAAATATTGTGTCATAAGTTTTGAATTCATCCCAATTAAACTAACTGGCAATGATTCTGTAATAAATCCTCTTTCAATATCAAGAGCATTTGTTAAAATCTCTGTGATTCTTTCTTTTGGCACTTTATTTACAATATGATGATTGTGCAGGTGAACTGCAAAATCACAATGCATTCCTTCATCTCTTGATATTAATTCATTTGAAAAGGCTAACCCCGGAAGTAAGCCTCTTTTTTTCATCCAAAAAATAGAACAAAAACTTCCTGAGAAGAAAATACCTTCAACGGCTGCAAAAGCGATTAAACGTTCTGAAAAACTATCGCTATCTATCCATTTTAATGCCCAATCTGCCTTTTCTTTAATGGCTGGAAAGATGTCAATTGCTCTAAACAATTCATCTTTTTCCGCCTCATTTTTTACATACGTATCAATTAATAATGAATATACTTCTGAATGAATATTCTCCATCATTATTTGAAATCCATAAAAGAATTTTGCCTCTGTATATTGTACTTCGCTGATAAAATTTTCTGCAAGGTTTTCGTTTACAATTCCATCAGAAGCAGCAAAAAAGGCTAAAACATGCTTGATGAAATAGCGCTCATCGTCTGTTAGTTTGGTTTCCCAATCAATAACATCTTGATGCAAATCAATTTCTTCGGCAGTCCAAATGCTTGCTTCTTGTTTTTTATACCATTCCCAAAGGTCTTGATGTTGAATAGGGAAAATTACAAAACGATTCTTGTTTTCCTGTAAAATAGGTTCGATTGGAGGCATTTAATATTAATATTTAAATTAGGTTTTTTCTTCGAAATGAAGAGAAACAAATATTGGACTTTTTAGCTAAAAATAAAAGTCTTACTTATTCACAATCGTAGGAGAGTTTTTAACAAAATTGGATTTAACAGAATTAAGTTGAAAAAATAAATAAATTTAAATTACTGTATGTCAGAGTGTTAAAATCTATAAAATCTTCTCGCAAGTTGAATCTATTAGCATTGACTCTAAAACGTCAATTATAAAATAATTGAAAAAATAATTAAAAAAAAACGTTAAGATTGTTTTTTAAACTTTTGATATTCAGTTGCTGTTTTTTCCAACTCACTATACCAATCTTCACCAAATTTCCTAACTAATGCTTGTTTTACAAATTTATAGACTGGAACTTGTAATTCTTTACCAAGCGAACAAGCATCATCACATATTTCCCATTTATGATAATTTACTGCCGAAAACTCTGTGTAATCTCGCACTCTTATAGGATATAAATGGCATGATATTGGTTTTTTCCAATCGACTTCTCCTTGATTGTAGGCTTCTTCAATTCCGCAAAGTGCAGTTTCATTATCATCAAAAATCACATATGCACAATCTTTACCATCAACAAGTGTGGTTTCATATTCGCCATCTGATATTGTAAAAAGCCCCTGTTCTTCAATTGCTTGAATGCCTTCTTTTCTTAAAAATGGTTTTACTTTTGGGTAAATATCCGTCAAAATTTGAAGTTCGTTTTCTTCTAAAGGTGCTCCCGCATCACCATCTACACAGCACGCTCCTTTGCATGATGATAAATTACATACAAATTCTTTTTCTATAATTTCTTCTGAAATTAGCGCTTTCCCTATTTGAATCATAATTGCAAAAATACTCATTTTAATTTCCTTTTATTGACTACTTTTGCATTTTAAATCTTATTCAAATGAATTTTAATTTCAAGGAAATATTTACGGCTTTTATGATATTATTTGCTGTGATTGATATTGTTGGGAACATTCCTATCATCATAGATTTGCGAAAAAAAGTTGGAAGTATTGAATCGGGAAAAGCAGCTATAATTGCAGGTACTATCATGATTGTTTTTTTATTTTTAGGAAAAAGTCTGTTGTCTTTGATAGGTGTTGATGTGTATTCGTTTGCGGTTGCGGGTGCTTTTATTCTGTTTTTTATTGCATTAGAAATGATTTTGGGAATAACTTTATATAAAGACGATGATTCAAATGCAGTTACCGCTTCTGTTTTTCCATTAGCATTTCCTCTAATTGCTGGTCCTGGAAGTTTAACAACGTTACTTTCATTAAGAGCCGAATTTAGTCTCGAAAATATTATTATAGCAGTAATTCTAAATGTATTATTTCTCTACATTATTTTAAAAACTTCATCAAAAATTGAGCGTTTGATTGGAGTAAATGGTATAAATATTATCAGAAAAATATTTGGAGTTATTTTATTAGCAATTGCTATAAAATTATTTGCAGCAAATATTAAAGAATTGTTTTAATTTATTGAGTTAGTCAGTTAGTTGCCGTACGAAAAATACTTAGTAATCAATGTGTTAAAAATGCCTTTATTATGAAAATTAGAAAACATATTGATTGAATATATCACTATTACTCCTTATTTTTTATAACTGGCTAAAAATCAACAATAAATTATGTCGTCTAAGTGTATAACTCAATTAATTTATATGGATTTCGATGTGTTGATTATTGGTGGTGGAGTTGCAGGGATGTCTTGTGCATTGCTGTTTGGTTCTGCTGAAAAACACCCTTTTGTAAAGGGTAAAAAAATTGGAATTATTATTCATCAACGATCTTCTTCGTTACAAAATGCAGTATTTAATAACGTTTTAGGAGTTGCTCCGAATACTTTTGGAAAAGATATTTTAGAAAATGGCAAAAACCAACTTCAAGAATTGTATCCAACTATATCTTTGATTGAAAATGAAAAAGCGCTCAGTATTGAGAAAAAATCAAATCAAATTATTGTTAATACTAATAAAAACGAATACACTTCAGAAAAGATAATTGTAGCCGTTGGTCCAAAAAACTTTGCAATAAAAGGGTTGGAAGAATACACTGAGTTACATTCAAAATTACCTTCAGAAAAACAACGAACTCAACTTAAAAACACAAATCATATAGTAGATGATGGAATTTATGTTGTAGGTGTTTTAGCAGGATTACGTAGTCAATTTGCTATCGCTTCTGGAAGCGGAGTTAGTGTTGCTACTGATATTTTATCAGAATGGAATAACGGAAACCCTGTAAAAGTGCATGATTCTGTTACTCTACAGTAACTGCTTTTGCTAAATTTCTTGGCTGATCTACATTTCTATTTAACATCACTGCAATATGATACGACAATAACTGAAACGGAATTGTGGTTAATAATGGCGTAAACGCTTCTTCAGTATCAGGAATTTCAATAATATGATCTGCTATTTCTTTTACAGTAGTATCTCCTTCCGTTACAATAGCGATAATTTTTCCTTTTCTTGCTTTTATCTCTTGAATATTACTTACCACTTTTTCATAATGCCCTTTATTGGTAGCAATTACAAATATTGGCATGTTCTCATCAATCAATGCAATAGGACCATGTTTCATTTCTGCCGCAGGATAACCTTCTGCGTGAATATACGAAATCTCTTTTAGTTTTAATGCACCTTCAAGCGCAACTGGAAAATTAAACCCTCGACCTAAATACAAACAGTTTGTTGCATCTTTATATACCGATGCTATGTGTTTTACCTTTTCATCAATTGCTAATAAAGATTCTACCTTCTTTGGAATTAATTCCAATTCTTGAAGATAATTATGATATTTAGCGTTAGAAAGGTTTCCTTTCTTTTTCCCTAATTTTAGAGCAATTAACGAAAGTAATGTGATTTGAGTTGTAAATGCTTTGGTAGATGCAACACCAATTTCTGGTCCTGCGTGTGTATATGCTCCTGCATGTGCTTCTCTTGCTATTGAAGAACCTACAACATTACAAATACCAAAAACGAATGCCCCTTTTTCCTTTGCTAATTTTATTGCAGCCAAAGTATCCGCAGTTTCTCCAGATTGTGAGATTGCAATCACCACATCATTATCATTAATAATCGGATTTCTATATCTAAATTCTGAGGCATATTCCACTTCAACAGGAATACGTGCTAAATCTTCAAAAAGATATTCTGCAACCAATCCTGCATGCCAAGAAGTACCACAAGCAACAATAATAATTCTATCG
The DNA here is from genome assembly GCA_021647835.1 of Flavobacteriaceae bacterium. Taxonomy (GTDB): domain Bacteria; phylum Bacteroidota; class Bacteroidia; order Flavobacteriales; family Flavobacteriaceae; genus Urechidicola. Next base: position 14,876 of record JAKITY010000026.1, read on the forward strand.
GCATTTAAGAATTTTTCCATATTATCATCAATACCAGCCATTCGGATAATTCCTTTATTTGCGATCAGTCTTCCTCTATAAGTATCTGTAATAGCGTGAGGTTGCTCATAAATTTCTTTGAGCATAAAGTGATCGTAACCACCTTTTTCTATTTGCTCAAGATTCATTTTTAATTGCTGAATTTCAGGAGTGATTATTGAATCATCATTAATTTTTCTGATTTCAATCTCTTTATCTTTTCTAATAATTGCCATTTCTCCATCTTCAAGGTAAATAGCATTTTTAGTGTATTCAATAAACGGTGAGGCGTCTGAAGCAATAAAAAACTCTTTATTTTCTTTTCCAATACCAATAGCAATTGGGCTTCCTAAACGAGCAACAACTAATTCATCTGGTTTTTCTTTATCAAAAACGGTAATTGCATACGCACCAATAACTTCATTTAAAGCAATTTGAATGGCTTTCCCTAACTTACAGTTGTTTGTCTTTTTTACTTCTTCAATAAGGTTTATTAATACTTCAGTATCAGTATCACTTTTAAACGTATAACCTCTTTTTGTCAATTCTTTTTTAATAGAATCATAGTTTTCTATAATTCCGTTATGAATAATAACAAGATTCCCTGAATTTGACGTATGAGGATGAGAATTCACATCATTTGGCACTCCGTGAGTTGCCCAACGTGTATGACCAAAACCGATATTTCCTTCTTTAGAAATTCCTGAGTTCATTAACTCCTCTAAATCTGAAACTTTTCCTTTAGTTTTTGAGATTAGAGCATCTTCATTATCATTGTAAAGTAGAATTCCAGCGCTATCATAGCCTCGATATTCTAACCTTTGTAGCCCTTTAATAATAATTGGATAAGCATTCCTATAACCTATATAGCCTGTAATTCCACACATAGCATTTGTATTTTTAATTAAGTTCAGTATATGTAATCTCTAATTTGATTCTTTTATCTGCATCTGATGATTGATTCCCGTGTATTACAACACCCTTTGGAGTCCAACTAAAATCCTTTATTTCAGTATCACTAATTGCTGTTGGCAAATCGGATGTGTTATACACTTTTACTGCTAATTGTGATGATTCGGAAGGATCTGTTGATTTTAATATATTAGAGATATAATCTGTGATGTTGATTGTATATTTTAATGGTTTTTTATCACTATCTCTTTGCAAAGTACCGTCAAAAGCGACAGCTCCTTCTGTAAACATATCTGCTATCTGAGTATTTTCTTCATAATTATAAACAAATAGCTGTTCTGGTGCGATAGAAGTATCTGAATCTTGATCTACATAAAATGTTAAACTAGCTTCATTAATTAACCAATTGTTATTTCTTAAATCCTCAATATCGTCGGCAGTAAACAAATCAATTAAAGCAAATGATCCTGCAGCACCTTGAAGATATAACCGGTCGTCTCCATTAGTTGTATTTGGAGTGGTAATATATGACTCAATGTTAAAACTTACATAATCCCTAACAAATGTATTAGTTGTAATACCGCTAAAAGTAAATATTGCAGATTGTTTTGTTCTAACTTCTACTGCAGTATCTGTTGTATTTCCATTTCCATTAAGGTCTATATTGGTTTCATCTGTCACAATAGTATTTGTATAATATATCGTTACATTTGCTCCGCTTAACCCTAAAGACATTATTGACGCTTTTGGGTCAACACCTTCTGTTGCTTCTATATATAAACCTTTAAAGAACTCTACAAGAGTTGCAGTAGTTCCAATAATTGGTGCGTTTTGCAAAAATATATCAGTAAAAAAATCTTCATTCAATGGTATTTTCATTGAAGGTGCATTTCCTGTAATTAGAAGCGTGTCTATATCGTGTTCCATAGTAACAAAATCAAGAATTACTTCAGGTCTTTTTACGTATAAAACGGTGTCGTTATTATCTGGACTAAACAACCCTGAATATAAGGCTGTTGGGTTATAACTGTATGTTTGGTCTGTAAAATAATCTAATTCTTCTGATGGATTTGTTGGGTCTAACGTGTTCAAATATTCGTCTAATTCATAAATATTTAGGTTATACGTAGCATTTTCATTGCCTATCAAATCGATTGCTAAGGCTGCGGTTGCTGTATGACTATTCGTATCTATTCTTTGATATGGTATTTGAACAATAACAGTGTCTATTGATGGGTTAAGTCCAAAATCAATAACTCCTGAAGGTGCTAATTGTGTCACAATTGATGCGTTTAATTGACCAAAATCATCATTTTCATACACGCCTAATAAGTACTGTCCCAATCCTTTTGCGCGCCTTTTTAATATGTTTTGATTGTATGCTACTAATTCAGAGTCATATTTTTGAGTATCGAAAATTCCATTTTCAACAATATTAGTTCCTAAGTTTTCAATATCTGTTTCGCAGGATAACATACTCAAAAAGAGTACTGAAAACAATGCGATTTGCTTTAAGGTTTTTACAACTTTAGTTGTCATAATTTAAGGGTGATTTTTTTATTCTTGTAATACTTTTTTTTGATAAAATTCTAAATACGCGTCTTTAAAGTCGTCTTCAGGATAAAAGCCTAATACAGGTTTGCCTAATGATTTCGCGTAGTCTATTAATTCATCACTTATATCTTCACTTCCTGTAATGATAGCATCTGAATTTTCTATTGCAATTTTTAGAAGGTTATGATGATTAGGCTCTTTAATAGAATCGGCACTCTCAATTTTGTCAAAGCTGATTTTATTAATCAACTCATTATTTAACGTTCCTCCAAAATCGTTATTGTATATCGAAGTAACTATTTTACTATCTGCAAATAATGCATCGTCTTTATAATATTCTTTTAAATATATTGGTAATAATGAAGCCATCCAACCATGAACATGGATAATGTCTGGCGCCCAATTTAACTTTTTAACCGTCTCAACAACACCTTTAGCAAAGAAAATTATACGCTCATCATTATCATCAAATAATTTCCCATCATCGTCACTAAACGTTGCTTTTCGCTTAAAATATTCATCATTATCAATAAAATAAACTTGCATTCTTTCTTTTGGAATTGAGGCAACTTTAATAATCAACGGCATATCCATATCGTTGATAATCATATTCATTCCAGATAACCTAATTACTTCGTGTAATTGGTGCCTCCTTTCATTAATCAATCCAAAACGGGGCATAAATATCCTTGTCTGACCGCCTTCTCTGTGTACCATTCTTGCCGTATCAAATGACATCCTAGCCATTTCTGTCTCTGGCAAATAAGGAATCACTTCTGAAGAAACGCATAACACTCTCTTGTCTTTCATCTGTTTGTTTTCATTGTTTTTTAGCGGTCAGATGGAACATCCACATAATATTCTGTATGTGTTCAAAATTCAAACACGGATGTTTCATTCTTGCTCTAAATTAATTCAAGTGCAAAAATACGAAAATTTATACATATTTTGGTAGCAAAACTGTAAGTTTGCAAGCCTTTTAACAGTAATTAACATAATAACAATGTTTGTTTTCAATAATATAAAAAATCTTCAACAGCATTTATCATCTATCAATGATGATGAAAACATAGGGTTTGTACCGACTATGGGTGCGTTGCATGAAGGTCATTTATCGTTAATTAAAAGGGCGCAAAAGAAAAGCGACATTATTGTTGTAAGTATTTTTGTGAACCCAACTCAATTTGACAAACCAGAAGATTTAGTAAAATACCCTCGTACTTTAGAAAATGATCTTAAACTATTAGAAACTGTAAATTGCGATGTTATTTTTACACCAACAGTCGATGAAATTTATGGTGATACCATACAGTCAACATCTTTTACTTTTGATGGATTAGAACATCAAATGGAAGGGAAATTTCGTGACGGTCATTTTGATGGTGTTGGAACAATTGTAAAACGATTATTTGAAATTGTAAAACCTACAAACGCTTATTTTGGCGAAAAGGATTTTCAGCAATTACAGATTATCAAAAAAATGGTTGAAAAACATAAGATTCTAATTAATGTTACTGGTTGTGAAATTTTTAGAGAAAATGATGGACTGGCAATGAGCTCTAGAAACACTCGCCTTACAAAAGAGCATCGACTTGCAGCGCCATTTATCTACAAAACTATCAAAAAGGCAAAAAAGAAATTTAAAAAGAAAAGCCCTAAAAAAGTAATAAATTGGGTGAAAAAGAAATTTAAAAAACATTCTTTGTTAGAATTAGAATATTTTGAAATTGCTGATGAAAAAACACTTCAAACAATTGAAAAAAAGGATTCTGACAAAAAATACCGAGCATTTATTGCTGTTTTTGCAGGGGAAATCAGATTGATTGATAACATAAAATTATAAAATTGAATAAAAAGTTCAAAAAAATAATATTTACGCTACTTCCTATTCTTTTGGGAGTTTTTTTGATTTGGTATTCACTTTCAAAACTATCTTCGCAAGATATTGAAACCATCAAAACAGCATTTAAAACAGCAAATTATAATTGGATAGCCTTATCTCTTTTTTGCGGAATATTGAGTCACGTTTCAAGAGCCTATCGTTGGCATTTTATGTTAGAACCTTTAGGTTATAAACCGAAATTTCCAAACACTATTATGGCGGTTTTAGTTGCTTATATTGTGAATCTTGCCTTTCCAAGAGCAGGAGATGTAGCACGAGCAACTACCATCACAAAATATGAAAATGTTCCTTTTGAAAAAGCCATAGGAACTATCGTTGCAGAACGTGTTGCTGATGTTGTGATGCTACTTATGGTTATCGCAATTACATTACTTGTACAATTTGATTTTCTGATGGATTTTCTAACGAAAAAACTTCCTAAAAACCCATTAAATAGTATTGCTGTTGTTGGTGTATTTCTCACCGTGTTTTTTCTTTTTGTCCGATTTATAAAAAAATCTGAAAATGCATTTTTGGTAAAAGTAAAAACATTTATAAACGGATTAATAGAAGGCGTAAAATCAATCTTAACCATGAAGAAAAAATGGGCATTTGTCTTTCACACCTTCTTTATCTGGATAATGTATTTACTAATGTTTTACTTTGCTGCTTTTTCTTTGGATGAAACTGCTTTTTTACCTTTAGGAGCACTTTTAACAGGATTTGTTGTTGGTGCTTTGAGTATTGCTGCAACTAATGGCGGATTAGGAACTTATCCTGTTGGAGTACAACAAGTCTTAATTTTATACGGAATCTCATCAATATCAGCATTAGCATTTGGTTGGATTATGTGGACTGCACAAACATTAATGATTATTGTTTTTGGTGGATTGTCATTTTTCTTGCTTCCTATTTATAACAAAGAAAAATAATAATTATTTCAACTAGGTTATTAAGTTAAATACTCTTTGTTTTTCTTGACCTTCTCATTTACTTTGACTAACTTTCGCTATCGGACGATATAGTTCATTAAAACGCAACCATATCTTAAACCGTTGTAGCCAATTTGAGAAAAAACACGAAAACATTGAATTATAGTAGTTAAATTCATCACTACTCATCACTTAAAAACACATGTTTAATGAATTTTAGAGTTAATACTGACACTTGGTTTGTCTTTAGCATTTTATTTATATCTGCATTAGCCTTGTGTATAATTTTATATATTACTATTCCGTATTTCATAAGAAAAAGACAAGTTGACAGAGTAAAGTCTCGATACAAAAGAAAGAATTTAAAATATAATCAATTAGAAAGAAAAAAACTGAACTCAAATTATCAAACCAAGAGGACAATATCCAAAAACTAAAAACAGATATAAGTGATTATTTATATCAAATAATGCAATCAGATTCAAACAAACCTAACCTTGTACTATTTTATTCCAATTTTGAAAAAATTTACCCAAAATTTACCCATTCTTTACAAAAATCATGTCCGAATATTTCTGCAAATGAATTGAAGTTATGTGCTCTAATTAGACTAAATTTAAGTTCGAAGGAAATAGGACAATTATTAAATATAACACAAGACAGTGTAAATAAAGCTCGATATAGACTTAGAAAAAAGTTAGGACTTAAATTAAAAGAGGATATTTTCACAACTCTTTTAAGCATTTAACAATAACACCAATGTCCATCATTTGTCTATCAAGACCGTTGCAAGGTAAAAAAGTTACAATTTTTTACAAAAAAAATCATTTATTTTACTGATTATAAGTTAATTAAGTCGTATATTTGATTATGAAAATACACAAACAACCTACTTTAGCAGACAGT